>DASSFG010000769.1:0-14103 GCA_035694685.1 Pirellulales bacterium | reverse complement strand
GCCATTCGATGACGAGCGGGCGGCCGAATTCCCGCTCAAAGGGCGCGGCACGCCGACGGGCGGCCCAAAGATCGACCTCGGGAGGTTCGTCTGACAGGGCCCGCATGATCATCTCGCTGGCCGAGGTAGAGACGATGATCTCGCGCACTTGCTGGGTGTTGCTGCGGTCGAAACCGCCGGCCAACCGCAGAATGGCCGCCAGCTTGCGCACGCGCTGCTGGTCTTTGTGCCCTAGCCGCCGGAAGTTGTCGTGTTTTCTCTTCGGTTCTTTGCCGCGATGGTAGCGGGCGATGTTGGCAATCAACTCCAGTTGATGCGGCTGGAAGCCCGCCAGCCGGCTGTGAAGAATCAGATGGTAGCTGTGCTTATGGTGCTTTTCGTAGTCGATGAGATAGCCCACGTCTTGCAAAAGCGCGGCGGCCTTGAGCAAAATACCGTCAGAGCTGGCCAGCCCCGCCTCGCCCATTGTCTGCGCGAAGATTTGTCCGGCCAGCCGGGCGACCTGTCGCCCATGTTTCAGATCGACGCCGCAATTGGTAGCAAACCGCTCGATGGCGGCCTCCTGGTCGTGCGGATCGTCGTTGCGGGCGCCGAACGACTGATCGAGCATGCTCAACAACAAACCGTCGCGCACGCCGCGGTCGTGAACCTGCAAGCGGTTGACCTTGAATTTGCGCATCAGGCTATCGATGATGGCCACACCCGCCAGGATGATATCGGCCCGGTCGGGGCTGAGGCCGGGCAAGTTGCGGCGCGCCTTGGCGGGCAGTTTACGCAGCTTGTCGAGCAAGTGACCGACTTCGGCGTGCGTCACTTCGTAGCCGCGCAATGGCAAGCCGGTTTGGCCCTTGCCGGCCATGATCATCTCGGCCAGCGTGGTGAAGGTGCCGCCCGAACCGATCAGCAGGTGCGGCCAGAACACCAGCCGCTTCACGTGTCGCCGCAGCTCGCGGTCGATGCCGTCGAGCAGCTCCTGGATGTCGCCGGTATCCTGACCGTTTACGAATATGTCGGTCATGCGGACGGCGCCCAGCGGCGTGGTATAGACGTCTTCAATGGCCCTGCCCGAGGCGAGAATGATTTCGGTGCTGCCGCCGCCGATGTCGGCCACGGCGACGTTCTTGCCATCGAGGTTGAAGGCGCGGGCCACACTGGAGAAAGCGAGGTGCGCCTCCTGCTCGGCACCGATTACGTCGATCTCCAGTCCGATCTCTTGCTTCGCGCGACGGCAAAACTCGGCTCCGTCGGCAGCCTCGCGCAGCGCGCAGGTGCCGATCACGCGCAGCTCGCGCACCTGGTATCCTGCGGCAATCTGCTTCATCCTCCGCAGGGCCTCCAGCGACCTTTCCACGGCGGGGGGGTTGAGCTGCCCTGTGGTCGCCAGGTCCTTGCCCAACCGGGCGGTGTCTTTCTCTTCGGTGAGGATGCGGTAGTTGCCGTCGCGCAGCGCTTCGGCCACGACCAGGCGGATGCTGTTGGTGCCCACGTCGATCGCTGCCAGCCGATGGGCCAGGTCGGGCGAAAGATAAAACTGTTTTTCTTCCATGCAGATTATGACGGCGGGGTCGGACGCTTCAGTTAACCATACCACACGCGGCGTGCCGGCGGCGAGGCGGTTGACCGCCTGCGGGATGGCCTTGATAATCGCAGAGTTCGTTTCCAGCATAATTTTACGGCTTGGGGAAATGTGAAGCTCCTACGCGACCTGACCGACGTGCCCGACGAGTTGCGGCTGGGGGCGCTGACCATCGGCAACTTCGACGGCGTCCATCTGGGCCACGCGCGGCTGATCGAACGGTTGATCGACCTGGCTGGCCATGCGGGCGGCCCCGCAGTCGTGTTTACCTTCGACCCTCACCCAGTCCGACTGCTGCGTCCCGAGCGGGCCCCGTGGCCTTTGACCTGGACCGACCGGAAGGCCGAGTTGCTCGGTCGCTTGGGTGTCGACTGGATCATCGCATACCCGACCGACGAAGATTTGCTGGCCTTGTCCGACCGTGAATTCTTCCAACGAATTGTGCGCGATAAACTCGACGCACGGGCGATGGTCGAGGGACCGAACTTCTTTTTCGGCCGCGGGCGCACCGGCAATATCGACGTGTTAGGCAAACTCACGTCGGCGGCCGGCATGCAGCTCGAAATCGTCGAGCCGGTCGTCATCGACGGCGCGATCGTTTCCAGCTCGCGCGTGAGAGAATTGATTTCAGCCGGCAAAGTCGCTGAGGCTTGCCGGCTGCTGACGGAACCGTATCGCATTCGCGGCATCGTTACGCACGGCGCAGGCCGTGGCGTTCGGATTGGTTTTCCCACCGCGAACCTGGCGGGTATCGACACGCTCTTGCCGGGCGTCGGAGTATATGGCGGCACGGCGATGCTCGATGGCAGGCGGTGGCCGGCCGCCATCAACGTCGGAGCGAACCCGACGTTTGGCGAGCACGAAGTGAAGGTGGAGGTGCACCTCGTCGATTTCCACGGCGTCCTTTACGGACAGCCGTTGGAGGTCGATTTTGTCAGCCGGCTGCGCGACGTGCGACCGTTTGCCGGCGTTGACGAATTGAAACAGCAGCTCGCCCGTGACATTCAGGCGGCGAAGGCGCTTCTCTAGGCGGCATTATGCACCGCTCCCCGACATTCGCGGACAGTCATCAATACTCGTCGTGCGCGCCATGTTGTCACTGAGCTACGTCGTCGGGTAAAGTTGTCGAGTGCAAATTCGGCAAATTAGATTGAAGCGAGGATGAAGCGAGTCGTGTCTGATTCATCCTTTGCGCGGACTGCAATCCGCTTTCGCTGGCCGCTCCTGCTCGTGGCCATTGCAGCCACGGTGGCCGCGTATTTTCCCGCTCAGCGGTTGGCCTTCGATCGCTCGATCGAGAACATGTTTGCGCCCGACGACCCGCTGTTGGCCCCCTTTCGCCAACTCAAGCGCACTTTCGGCGGTGATGAAATCGCCTTGGCCGCCTACGTCGATCCGGAATTGCTCACCGAAGGGGGGCTGGAGCGGCTGGAAAAGATCACCGCCGATCTGGCCGCCGTGCCCGGCGTGCGTCAAGCGTTCAGCCTGGCCACCGTTAAAGCGTTTCTCACCCGACCGCTGCTCGCCCCGCTCAAACCTCGGCTGCTGGAGCTGAGCGAAGGCTACACCATAGGCCGCGATCGCCAGACGGCCGGCATCGTGTGCGTGCTCGCACCGGAGCGCGAGGCGCCCACGCCACGCGCCGCGACCATCGACGAACTGCGCAAGCGCATCGAAAGCCATGCGCCCGACGGCGTGCTCACGGGCGAGCCGGTGATGGTGGTCGACGGCTTTCGCTTTCTGGAAGACGACGGCCACCTGCTGGGCGGCGTATCTACGGTGCTGCTCATGCTGACCATCGTGCTCTGCTTCCGCAGCCTGCGGTGGGTCTTGGTGCCGATGGCGGTGGTTGGCGCGACGCTGCTCTGGACGCAGGCCGCGTTGGTCTCCAGCCACATTCACCTGAGCATGGTCAGCTCGATGTTGTGGGCCATCGTCACGGTCATTGGCGTGGCCACCGTGCTGCACCTGGTGGTAAGTTTCCGCGAGTACCGTGCCGAGGGGCTGACACCGCGGCAGGCGCTCGAGCTGTCGGGTGAGCGGCTGGCCGCCCCGATTTTTTGGGCCTGTGCCACCGACGCGGCCGGTTTCGCCTCGCTGATGGTCTCGCGCGTCGGGCCGGTACACGACTTCGGTTTAATGATGCTCGTCGGTTCGTTGTTGGCCTTGGTCAGTATCGCACTGGTGGTGCCCGGCCTGTCGTTGGCGGGCCGCTTCGACAGCGACCCGCGCCGCGCTTGGGGCGAGCAGGGGCTGGACTTCGGCCTGCGTCACCTGGCCCAGGCGGTCGAGCGACGGCCGTTGGCACTGGCTTTTCTCAGTGGCGTGGTATCGACGGCCTGTTGCCTGGGCATCGTACATCTGGAGGTCGAAACGGACTTCACCAAGAACTTTCGGCAGTCGAGCCCGATTGTCCGTGCCTATGAGTTCGTCGAGTCGCGATTGGGAGGGGCCGGAGTGTGGGACGTAATGGTGCCAGTGCCCGACGACCATGTCGGCGACTTTCTGGACACGATGAACCGGCTGGAAGAACGGCTGCGCAGCGAGGTGCGGGTCGTGAACGCCGCGGGCGACTCGGAGCCGGGCTTGACGAAAGTGCTCAGTGCCGTCGATGCACTCGATGTCGTTCCTTTCGGCCGCGTGGCGGCGGCGCGGCAGCTCGAGCCGGCGCTCGTGACCGCCGGCCGCACGGTGCCGATTGTGCAGGCACTCTACGGCCGCGACCCGCTCGAGAACGACCGGCTGTATCTGCGCATCATGCTGCGCTCCAAGGAGCGCCAGCCCGCGCGGCAGAAGCAGGCCCTGATCGAGCAGGTGACGCGCCTCAGCCGCGAGGCGTTTCCTGAAGCCCAGGTGACGGGCTTCTTCGTCTTGTTGACGCGGCTGATCGAAAGCATCACGCGCGATCAATGGCTGACCTTCGGCGTGGCTTCGGTAGCCATCTTTGCCATGATGCTGGCGGCTTTTCGCAGTCTGCCGATTGCCCTGATCTCACTCGTCCCGAACGCCTTGCCCATCCTCATCGTCACCGGGCTGATGGGATGGCTGCGGCTGCGCATCAACATGGGGGCGGCGATGATCGCCAGCGTATCGATGGGCCTGGCGGTCGATTCGTCGATTCACTACATCACGGCCTATCGGCGCCACCGCGCGGCGGGCCTGACGACCGGCGAAGCCCTGCACGCGGTACACCAGAGCGTCGGCCGGGCGATGGTCTTTTCCACCCTGGCCTTGATCGTCGGCTTCACCGCCCTCTCCCTGAGCCGCTTCGTGCCCACGATCTACTTTGGCGTGCTCGTCGGCCTCACGATGTTCGGCGGCCTCGTCGGCAATCTCCTCATCCTGCCCTTGCTCTTAAAGCTCGTCGACCGCCCACAGAAAACGGCTCAACGAACGTCCGACGGCGGAGCGTAGTCGTGAGCCGGCCGATCGACGTCAACCGTCGTGCTCGTTAGCGGCGCCAGACGGTGACGCGGCAGCCGTATGGCGAAAGCTGATGGTCGAGGGCGAGCGAGAAGCCTGAATCGGGCGTCAGGCGTTCGCGGATGACGCCGTAGTCGGGATAGGGCACGACTTCGTAGAATGTCGAACCTGGGGGAATCTCGACGAGCACGATCGCGTCGCACGAGGTCGACTTGAGCCAGCCATCGAAGCTGCGCCGGCTTGCCTCCGGCGAGGCGCCAAAATCTCGCAGTTCGTTCACCATCTCGAGATGCCGGCCACGCCGCTCCAGCAACGTCCAACCCGTCAGGAACTTGATGGGCAGGTTCGCAAAGATCGCTGGCCGACTGCAGCCGTCGAGCGACGGCAAATAGGCATCTGTCACGCCGAGCACGCTGGGAAAGTGTGGGTGAGTGCCGCCTTCGGGAGCGTCGTTGGCGCGCAATACGTCGGGGAATTGCAAACATACCAGGCCGCCGAGCGCCGCCGCTCCCAGTAACGGTCGGACCAGCGAGCGCCGCATCGCGACGCCGCTGTAGATGATTTGTGCCAGACCGATGCCCGCCGCCACCCAACCGGCCGCGATCCAAGAATGAACAAAACGGCTACGGTGCGTCGGATGATGGAAAGTCAGTGCCGCCGCGACGACGAGTAGACACAACACGGCAATGCCCCCTGGCCGTAATCGCCGCCACGAGACGAGCGCTGCCGCTGCCAACCCGGTCGCCACGATGAGGCTGGTCTGGCCAAGGTGATAATCTACCCCCAGGTGCTGCCAGTAATAAGCTGGCCCGCTGGCCAGACCTTCCGGCGCTTGCTCCTGACCGTGGTCGCGCAGCAGGTACCACAAGAAGTAACCCAACCGTTGTGGCCAAAGAAACCACGCGAAAATTGGATACAGGTGCCAGGCGATCAACTGCGGGAGGGGCGGTTGAAAGCGATTCACCCACTGACGGCCGCTTTGCAACCACCAAGGCAACACCCGCAGTAGCGACAAGGCAAATGCCACGTGAACCAGGTTGTACGGCGAGTCGAAGTTAACGCGATGACCGGCTACTTGCATCGTACCGCCGTGCAAATAGCAGAAAGCGAGCAAGGCCGACATCGGCAGCAAGACGTAGGTGAGCGGATGCCGAAGCTGCTCTCGCCACCAGGCACGGCCCGACACCCGGCGGAGAAGGTTGACGGCCATTCGATACCAGGCGCGCGGATCGCTAAGCCATGCGGCGACTAGCAGGGCCAGCACGACGAGCAACCAATAGTTGTACTTCTGGAAGAACAGCAGCGTCAGCGCCAGCCCCAGAGCACGGCCGCTGGCCACCGAACGCTCTTGCACGACAACCAGATAAGCATAGACGGCCGCCAGCGAAAAACACGCTCCCAGACTTTCCAACATAATGTCGGTGGCGAATGCCCGATGGGCGGGACTGGCCAGCACGAACAGCGCCGCGGTCAGTCCGGCCAGATTGCCGCCCCGCACCACGGCGCGGCGAGCGGTCAGGAAGGCGAACAGCGCCGTGCCGGCCAGGCCGGCAAGATTCGGCAGCACGGCGAGCCGATAGTCCGGGCCACCGATGCTAAGCACGACGCCCACCAGCAACGCGTGCAGTGGCGCCCAGACGCGAGCGGCGTGCAGGTCGCGAATGAAGTGCAGCAAGTCGAAGTGTCGAAAATCGAGAGCGAAGCTTAGCCCCAGTAGGTAATGCGCATTGTGGTCGTGAATACCGGAGCCCCAGAGGTGCCGCGCCGTTTCGAGGAACCGCGTGTACGCCAGCGCGGCTAATGCCGTGGCGGCGACCGTTACCAACAACGGCGCCCACAGCAAAGCCAGGGTACGACGGACGGTCGGTCCGACAGTGCCGGCCCGGGCGAGCGAGGCGGGAATGGGTTCAGCGGTCAGTGTGGCGGACATGGCGGAGTCCTTCCTACTGGGGCGAGTAAGGCGGCGAGAATGTAGCGACAATGCGCGGGAGGGTCAATCGAGGCCGCTTTATAGCGTTTATGCCGGGAATGCCCGTCGCCGCTTGATGCACGGCCGAATCCAAGGTCCTCCTGCTCACGGCGAACTTGCCTCATCGCTCTCGGCAACCTACGTATCCCATAGTTGGCAATCATTCCATACTTGCACGAAAGCACCACCGTGAGCGACGAGAATGGCGCATCGACGGCCGTTTGCAAGAAGGCACCTGCGCTGAAGCGGACGAATCTTTGCCCGCCGCTTTTGCTCTACAAGATGATGTACCGGCCGCTCGACTTTCTCGAGCAAGCCGCGCGCGAGCACGAACTTGTCCGGCTCGGCTGGTTGGGCGTGCCGTTTTATCTGGTGACCGGCCCCGAACTGGTCAAGCAGATGCTTTCCGACACCAAGCGATACCAGAAGGGATCGCTGTTCAAGAAGCTCGAGATCGTGCTGGGCAAGGGGCTCGTCACGCTCGACGGCAAAGCGTGGATCGAAGGGCGGCGACGCGTGAACCAGGCGTTCGCGCGGGCCTTGGTGTCGGACCAGCAAGAAATCGTCATCCGGCACACTCTCGAATTAATCGAGCGCTTGAAAGCCCAGCCCGCGGCGCCCGTCAACCTCGACCTGCTGACCAGCGAACTGATGGTCCGCGTGGCGATGGAGTTGCTGTTCGGCGCCAGCTCCGACGACGTCGACGTCCATGAATTTCACGACGCCGTCGACGTGTGTAACGATTACGCTCGCTACCGTATCTGGTCGCTGGTTCCCGAACGCTGGAATACCGCTCGCCGCCGCCGTTTCGTGAGGGCCCTGTCGATGCTTGATTCCGTGGTGGAACGGGTGATCGAAAGGCGCCGCCGCGATACGCAAGCCGAGCGCTCGCGCCGCAGCGACGTGTTGTCGTTGTTGCTGGAAGCGGGTTTCGAGGGCCTCGAGCTGCGCGATCATGTCATGACAATGCTCATGGCCGGTCACGAGACGACGGCCGGATCAGTAACGTTTCTTCTGGGCTTGCTATCGCGGGACGAGAACGTGCAAGATGAACTTTATAGCGAAGTGCGGGAGCTGCCGCCGGGAGAGGCGCCGCTCGAAAGCCTGCCTTTTTCAACAGCCGTCTGGCGCGAGGCGCTGAGGCTTTATCCGTCAGTGCCGATGCTCGACCGGCAGGCCATCAGCGACGTGCGATTGGGCGAGTACCAGATCGAGGCCGGGGCCAACCTGATCTGGAGCCCCTACGTTATGCACCGCAAATATTTCTCACAGCCAGACGAGTTCCGGCCCAGCCGCTTTTTGCCGGGCGAAACGATCGAAGCCGGCACGTACCTTCCCTTTGGCGAAGGGCCGAGGATGTGCATCGGCAAAACGCTGGCAGACATGGAGGGCATTACGATCACCGCCTTGTTGGCCCGCGAGTTCACGATCGAACCGACCGAGTCGGGGCCACTGAGCCTTCGTCCGATGATTACGCTACGTCCGGAAAACGGCTTCGTCGTCCGCTTCCGCAGCCGTTCGCGTGCAAGACCGGCTCAACAGCCCGTCGGGGAACCCGAACCGGCGCTGATTTGAGAACGGAGCCTTGGCCGCCAGCAACCGTTCGACACCCTGGGGCATTTGTAAGCGTCACTACACTACCAGCGTTTTGCGTGAGGAAAGCACTATGGAGCCTTTGAGCACGGGTACGAGCGTGCCGAGTTACCAGGCCGTTTTAGGGGCACTGCCCACGAAGAATGGAACGGAGAGAACGTCTCATTCGCTCAAACGGAACAAGCAGGTTGTCGAGCGTATCTGGGCCGACCTCGTGAACGGCGGCCGTTTAGAATCGCTTGAGGAGCTGGTCAGCAACGACTTCTACGACCACGCGCCGTTGCCCGGCTTGCCTGCCGACGTGGGCGGGTTGCGCGAACGCCTGCGGATTCTGCACCGTGCCTTCCCCGACTTCCATTCGGCCATCACCGACCTGGTCGCGGAGAACGACAAGATAGTGGCGTTTGTTGTTTCATCGGGCACCCATCGCGAAGAGTTTGCCGGCGTGCCCGCCACGGGGCGGCGATTTGCGATTCAAGAAATCCAGATCTTTCGGATTGTGGACGGCAAAATGGTCGAGCATTGGCAGGTCGCCGACCTGTTTGGCATGCTCGTGCAGTTGGGATTGGCCAGCTCGCCTTGGTAGACCTTGAGCTGAGCCGTTGTTCCGCTCCGCCACCACCGGCTTGATCGGTGGTGACACCCTTAAAATCGCCGCTGCACCCGAGGCGCAGCGGCCTGCCGGCGGGCGCGGCTAATGAGCAAGTAGTTTGAGCCTTGGTATTCGGTCACCGTGCCGGTGATGAACCAATCGACCGATTCGGAGCTGGCGGCGACGACTTTGCCCACGCGTTCGAGGTTGAGGTTTTCCAGACCGACATAGTTGACGCCGTTCGACGAGACAAACGTCAGCCGGTTGGCGACCGCGATAAATCGTCCCGGCTCTTCGATAAGCTGCGTACCTTCCCGGCGCAATTGCGATTTGGCCGGTTGTGGCACGGCGGGCTCAATGCCTTCTTCGTCCGCGGCCAGCCACGAGGTCGCTAGCGCGCCCGCCATCCAAAGCATGAGGCAGGCGGCATAGATCCTCGTCGGTCGAGGTTCGGCAGGCTTGATCATGGTCGTCGTTAGCCACCTAATGGTCGGCCCCGGGCGCCTTCATGGCCATCGCGTGCAAAATCAGCACTGAGCCGATCGACATCAGGGCCCAGCCCAGCGCTTCGGGCGGTTTGACGACCTTGTGTGGGGTCGGACTAATGGTTTGAATCCACGGACGGACCGTCGCCAGGGCATTGTTTGCGGGTTGGGGGGTAAGGATCTTTGTGCTGTGTTCATTGAGCACGTAGGAATCAACCATCCGCAGTTGGATGCCTATTAACAACAACACGACCCCTGCCATGAAGTAATGGTTGCGATTCAGTTCCACCGCCGCACCTGTCCGTTGGAGTGCCATCCGCGCCGCCCAATTCACACCGGGCGCAGAGACGGCTGTCACACTGTTTCGTTTATCGAGCGCCTGGCGACGGCACTCCAAGGGGCGTCGGCGATTGCCGGTTGTGTTTTTCACGTTGAAAAGTGGGGAGCGGCCTGTGGCGAAAATAGTAGTCTTACGGCTGTTTCCGGTCTATCTCGCCGGACTTGCGGGCAGTATCTTTTAGCTATCCGGCCGAAAAGTTCAGTTTCGCGCCGCCCGCGCCGTTGTCGCATGAGGAGCCCAGGCTGTGCCTGACCGTCAACCGCCATCCATGATCTTGTCGCGAGCCATGCTGCGGGCCTGCCGCAAGGCCCTGCGGCGCCCCAAATTGGCCGATACCAGCGGCCAGGAGATGACCGGCGGATCGCTGCTGATGCGCTCGCTCATTTTGCGTCGCTTGCTGCTGCGAGAAGTGTTGGCCGACGACGAAAAGTACGTTGGCTTGCTGCTGCCGCCGTCGGCCGCGGGTGTGCTTGCCAACGCGTCGGTCACGCTGATGGGCCGCGTGACAGTTAATCTCAACTACACCGTGTCGGCCGACGTGATGAGCTCGTGCATCAAGCAAGCCGGTATTCGGCACGTGCTCACCAGCCGGCGGGTGCTGGAAAAGCTTGGCTATGAGTTGCAGGCGGAGCCGGTCTTCCTCGAAGAACTGCGCCAGAAAGTCACGCTGGCCGATAAGTTGGCGGCAGCCGTGGGGGCTTACGCCATGCCGCTCGGGCTGCTGGAACGCCGTCTGGGTCTCACCCGTCTTTCGCCCGACGACTTATTGACGTTGATCTTCACCTCGGGTTCGACCGGTGAGCCGAAGGGTGTGATGCTGACCTACGGCAACGTCGGATCGAACATCGAGGCATTCAACCAGCTCGTACACCTGGCCGACGACGACGTTGTGGCGGGCATCCTCCCGCTGTTCCATTCGTTCGGTTATACCGCAACGATGTGGACGGTGCTCACCTTGCCGCCCAAGGGCGTTTATCACTATGACCCGCGCGACGCGCGTCACGTGGGCGAGATGTGCGGCAAGCATCGGGCGACGATCTTGATTGCCACACCGACTTTCTTGCGGTTTTACCTGCGTCGCTGCCAGCCCGAAGATTTCGCCGCCCTCGACGTGGTGTTGGCTGGCGCCGAGAAGCTGCCGAGCGAGCTTTGCGAGGCCTTCGAGCAGAAGTTCGGCGTGCGGCCTGTCGAGGGCTATGGCGCGACGGAGCTATCGCCGGTGGTGGCCGTCAACATTCCTCCCAGTCGGGCTACTCAAAAGACGCAGCTCACCGTCAAGGAAGGTACCGTCGGCCGGCCGCTGCCCGGCGTGCTGGCCAAGATTACCGATCCCGATTCGGGCGAAGAGCTGGGCCGCAACGCGCCAGGTATGGTATGGATTAAAGGCCCCAACGTCATGGCCGGCTACCTGAATCAGCCCGAACGCACGGCCGACGTCATCCGCGACGGCTGGTACAAAACGGGTGACATCGGGCTGGTGGATGAAGACGGTTTCCTGCGCATCACCGGCCGCGAAAGCCGCTTCTCCAAGCTGGGCGGCGAGATGGTGCCTCATCTGAAGATCGAAGAGAACCTGCAAAAGATCATTGGTGCAGGCGAAGACGATCTGAAGATTGCCGTCTCGGCGGTACCCGACGAACGCAAAGGCGAGCGTCTGGTCGTGCTGCACACCGCGCTCGACAAGCCGCCCGATCAGATCTGCAAAGAGCTCGCGCAAGCCGGTTTGCCGAATCTCTGGATTCCCTCGCCCGACAGCTTTTGCCAGGTCGATGAAATTCCCGTGCTCGGCACGGGCAAGGTCGATCTCAAAGGCCTCCAAACGCTGGCCTTGGAGAAGTTCGGTAAAGAACTGGTGCGCGAAGAGAAGGGCGGATAGCTATCGCGCCAGTTATGCCGGATCTGACGGACTGTCGTGTCGTGCCGACGTGAGCAACATACGCGTGATTTGTCAACCATGTATCGAGGAATGGCCGTTGAGGTAGGGTGGGACGAGTGAAACGAGTCCCACCATGAGAAATGAAAATAGTGGGACTCGCTTCGCTCGTCCCACCCTACAATGGCGCCAACCCAACCTTGGGCCGCTCGCCATTTGCGATACCTCTTGCCAGAAGCTATGTAAGAATGGTGTGAGAGGCGATGCGCGCCGCTCATACGGCAAGGTGGCAGAAAGTGGGCTTTCACCCCGACTAGGGCATGTCGATTACGCGACCACGTTATGAAGACGTCGCTTTTTACAAGGACGTCCACCGGCTGATCACTCGGCAATTGCAGGGCGAGCGTCGAGGCGGCGACCGCAATGTTTATCGCTGCGTGCAGCGCATTGCGCCCTTGGTTGGCGAGCAGGTCCCGCCGTTGTCGGAGTTCAAGGCAGTGAAGTGCCAGGATCTTTCTCCAGGTGGTTTTTCGTTCGTCTGTGACACTCCGCCCGAGTGGGAGACCTATGCGGTCGAGCTAGGCAAATCGCCGGTGTTGATTTACGTGACGGCGCGAGTGGTTCACGTCTCCGAGCTGCGCCACGGATCGCGAGTGCAGTTTTTGGCCGGCTGCCGCTTCACCGGCCGGCTAGCGCAGTAACATCTTGGCCACCGCGCGGTCGAGTCGGCGGAGGGCTTCGTCGGCATCGTCGAGGGTCATGGCGGCGCAGAAGCCGTGATGACAGGCCGCGCCGCCATAGTCATGAAAGTAGACGCCTTCACTGATGGCGGCGGCCACGAAACGCAACATCAAATCACGACGGTGCGTGGCGAGATCGCGGTACGTTTCCGCGCGTTCCACGCCAAAATAAATGCCGAACCGGGCGCCCAGGCCCTGCACCCGTCCCGGTATTCCATGCCGAGCGAAGATGCCGGTTAGGCCGCTTCTGAGCCGTTCAGCGACGGCGCCAATGTGATCGTAAAAACCGCCCTGACGGTAGATGCCGACGGCCGCCAAGCCGGCCGCCACGGGCACGGGATGGCCGTTGTAAGTACCGCTGTGCTGGCAATCGCCTTGCGGCATGAGCCGGTCCATGATCTCCCGCCGGCCGCCGAAGGCACTTAGGGGAAAGCCTCCGCCCACCGCCTTTCCCAAAGTACACAGGTCGGGCGTAACGCCCAGATACTCCTGGGCGCCGCCCGGCGCCATACGGAAGGAGCTCAGCACCTCGTCGAAAATCAAGAGCACGCCGTGCTTCCGGGTAAGGTCACGCACGGCCGCCATAAAGTCGGGCTTGGGTACGATGCAGCCGGCGTTATACCAAACCGGTTCGCAGATGACGGCCGCCAGTTCGCCGGCGTGCCGCTGGAAGATTTCCTCGAACAACCCCGTCCGGTTGTAGGGCGCCAGTACAAGCTGTTCTTCAATGCCGCGTGTCAGGCCTGTGGAGGCGGGATACGGCGTAGGAGCGTCTTCCGGGCCCAGCCGATCGGCCGGCGTGCCGAGTGAAAACATCACCTGGTCGTGGTAGCCGTGAAAGTTGCCCTCAAACTTCAAGAGCTTGGGCCGGCCGGTGAAGGCCCGGGCAAGACGGATGCAGTGCAGCGTGGCCTCGGTGCCCGAGCCGGTGAAGCGCACCCGCTCGCAGGAGGGCACCGTTTGGCAGAGGAGCGAGGCCAACTCGGCGTGCAATTCGTTTTCATAGGAACAAGCGGCCCCGCGTGCCAGCACGGCCTCGACCGCCGAGCGGACCCGCGGGTCGCCATGCCCCAACAGCGTGGCCCCGTGGCTGGTGCAGAGATCGAGGTACTCTCGGCCGTCGAGGTCCCAGAGCCGGCAGCCGTCAGCACGGTCAAAATACATCGGGCGGCCTATTGCCCGGTTAAGACGGATCGACGCGGAAACGCCTCCGGCCAAAACCTGACCGGCCGTCTCAAACTGCTGCACGGTTTTTTGCGTCGCGATCTGCATGAAATACTGCTTTGCAAAGCCTTAAAGATTGCCGTCTCGCACGCAGGGCATTGTGTGCGGCCGGCAACCCGCTTGCCAAGCCCCGGCCGAGATAGATTGCATGTGCACGGCGGCCAGGGCGGCTGCGCAAAGTTAATTTATTGAAAAGCAGGGAAATCTGTGGGCAAAGGGTTCACGGCCGACAGGCAGTTTGCCGAAATTATTCGTACCGCAATCTGCCCTTCCCGCCCCAACGCCCTT
>DASSFG010000768.1:0-3452 GCA_035694685.1 Pirellulales bacterium | reverse complement strand
AAACTCCGACATCACAATCAACAGCGTGCTATCGAGCATGCCACGTTGAGCCAGATCGTCGATCAGCGTGGCAAACGGCCGATCGAATTCGCCAAGCTGCTCAATGTGAAAGTCAAAGTTCTCGAAATGCGAATCGTAATTGGTGTGTGTCACCTTGACGCAGGTCAACCCTTGTTCCAAAAGCCGTCGGGCAAGCAAACAATGCCGGCCAAAATCGTGACTGCCATACCGCTCTTGGTCCTGGGCCGGCTCCTTGGTGACGTCGAACACGTCGGCCCGTTCGACAAGTTGCCGGGCCTGCTGATATGAAGCGCCGTACGCCTCTGTCTCTGCGGTGCGGCGGCGGGCCGTGAAGCGCTGGTTCGCCTTCAGCCGCAAGCTGTTACGCTGCTCTTCGGCCGATGGTGTCAGATCGCCCGGCCGCAACAGGTTGGCGGGCGGCTGTCCGTTGCCGATCGTGATCGACGCGAACTGCGGTCCGAGGAAAGCAGCGTCAGCCTTATTCACGCCTCCGCCGCCAGGTTGAATGTGTACGTAGCCGGGCAGGGCCGTGACCGGCGGAGCCACGAGCCGCGATACGACCGAGCCCAGTGCCGGATAGCGTTGGGCCGGACTATCTCGCCGGCCCGTTTCCATGAACACCGCCCCTTTGCCGTGATCGTCTTCGGCGGTATTGACCCCGCGCACGAGACAGAGGCGGTGCATCTGCTGTGCAGTGAACGGCAGCAACTCGCAGATATGCGTTCCGGGTACGCTAGTAGGGATGGCGCGAAACGGTCCGCCCGTATCCGTGTTGGGTTTCGGATCCCATGATTCCAGTTGGCTCACGCCGCCTGCCAAGAAGAAGATGAGCACCCGCTTTTGCTGTGCAGCAAGGTCTGCCGCCACGGCCGGCTTGATGAGATGGCTTAAGCCGGTCACATGAGGCAGCCCCGCCCCGGCACCGACCATGCCGGCCAACAGGCTGCGGCGCGATAAGCGATGCTCGATGGCCCCGCAGGTAATGCGATGGTGCATTCAACGCTCCTTCCTTGTAGACTCCAAGTGGCGATCGTCATTCGTCATTGCTCTTAGTGATTAAACCGGAACTCGTCGGAGGTCAAAAGTGCCCAGATCCATTCCTGGATCGCGGCCGGCCGGTCTTGTGCCCGGGCTTGCAAATAGGCGGTCAACTCGGCGACTTCCTCGGCCGCAGGCGGTCGTGACAGAACGCATAAATAGAGCTGCTCGGCAACCGACGGCAGTTCGTTCACGCGATTCAGACGATCGGCGAGGTTGCCCCCTTGCGGGCCAATCCACGATCGCAATAGGCCGCCGTTGGTCATGAACAAAGTTTGTTCCAGCGTGGCTTGAAAATCTTGTTCGGGCTGGCCCGCCTGTCCTGCAAAGATGTTGACAAACGGGGCGAGATTGCCCGACAGTTTTTCGTACAGCGTCGCTTCATTGAGCGCCGGCCCGAGCTGAGCGCGATAGGCGTCGGTGATGCCGGTCGCTTGCAGCGCGGCCAGCGCCAATTGCTCGGCGGAGAGTGGCTTGAGCGGCGCAACCGCGTGAGTTTCGGGCATCGCCGATTCGACGCCCGGCGGCAACTCGCTCGATCGCTGATACGTCTCACTGAGCGCCAGCTCGCGCAGGAACGCTTTGACGTCAAAACTCATCGCCGCGAAACGATCGCCCAAAACGTCGAGCAGCACCGGGTGAGAAGGCGGATTCGCGGCGTGCTGCATGTCGAGCGGATGAACAAGTCCTCGGCCCATCATCAGCGCCCAAAGGCGGTTGGCGATGTTGCGTCGAAAAGCGACGTTTTCGGCCCGCGGCAACAGAACAGGTAACTGCGACCGCCGGCTGAATTTGGGCAGCGGACGCACTCCGTCGGCGGGCGTCACGGCGTATTCCTGGCCCTTCTCGAATTGCGGCTCGTCAATTTCCTTTTCGCCGGGCAAGTGAGGCCGCGCCGGCTGGTCGGTGGCGCCAGCCACGAAAACCGACTTGAAGGCGACGTCTCCCTCGGCCTTCTCGGCAAAGACAACCGCTTTCGGCTCGCTCTTTGGCGCGAACAGAAAGCTGCGGCTGAAGAAAGCCATTAAGCCGTAATAGTCAGCTTGCAGGTAGCCGTCGACCAGTGGATGATCGTGGCACTGAGCGCACTGCATGTCGCGGCCCAGGAACAGGCGACCCACGTCGCGGGCCAGCAAGTTCGGTTCGCCGCCGCGATCGAGATAAAAGCGGGCCGCGGGCCGCAAATTGGCATCCGCCCCGTCGGCGGCCAGAATTTCTCGCACCAACACGTCCCACGACTTGTTGGCGGCGAACGAGCTGCGCAGGTATTCCTCCCACTGGGCCTGCGGAACATGTTGGGCCGGCCGACGTTCCATCAGCACCACGTCGAACACGCGCTGCATGTGCCGTGCGTACTCAGGGCTGTTCAACAAGCGGTCGACAAGCTGCTGGCGTTTGACGGGCGACTTGTCGTCGAGAAATGCCTTGGCCTCGCCTAAAGTCGGAATGCTGCCCGTCAGATCCAAATAGGTGCGTCGCAAGAACTCGGCATCGTCTGCCTTTACAGCCGGCGTGATTCCTTTCGCCAGCAAGGCGGCGCCGATCTCTTGGTCGATGATCTCGTGCAAGGGAACGTTCGGCAGAGTTGCGGTTGGCGCCGGCACTGGCGCCGGTGATGCCGTGGCAGCGGCAACTTCGTCCGCTGAACAGACCGGTGCGGAGATCAACCACAGTGACGGCGCTACGACGGCCGTCAACCAGCGGACACCAGGTTTTGCAAACAGGCAGGCTTTCATTGCTGTTCGGTCCCTTTCGAGCCAGGCGGGATCTCTCAGGCGAACGAGCGCTAGGCGGGAACTGCCATCATTGTGTCAAACGGAGCCCGCCGTGGCAATCAAACGCACGCACGCCAAACAGCGGGAGCTGGACGTGCTTGCCATCTGCTACGAGCAGCGCATCTTCAAAACGATGGTTGATAAGGGCGTGGCCACGCCCGATCGCGCTGGCCAGCTTGTTTCACTCGCGGGGTCGCGCGGCTCGATACAGGTACGCCCGACCGATCTCACGATGTCTAACCCACCCTTTTTCCTCCATCCGCTCCAGCAATGTGCGCACGGTATTCCGGGCCACCTCACGCTTCAGTGCGTCGCGAGCTTCTTTGGCCGTCACCTCTCCGCGCTCCCACACGACATCCATCACCTGCCGTTCCGCGGCGGAGTCGTCAGGCGCTCCGTTCTCCAGGATGCACCCACGGCCCCCGGTAGGTGCGCTTCAGGAGTTCATTCGCCTGGTCGTCGTGCGGAATCTTACCGATAGTGGGGTCGAATGCGAGCGAGCGGCCGAGCTTCATTGAGAGGTTGGCGAGGATGCAACTGGTCGTCGAGATGAAGCCCTGCTCAATATCGGCCACAGGACGGCTACGGGCGTCAACGGCGGCGAGCCAGTCGCGCATG
>DASSFG010000767.1:0-3686 GCA_035694685.1 Pirellulales bacterium | reverse complement strand
GCAGCGGCAAGAAGTTCAAGAAGTGCTGCGGTGCCCGCAGTTGAGAAGCCGTTGAGTACCGCCAGTTTAAAAGCCTGGGGAACAAGGAGGGAATGCAATGTCCGACGAGATCAAAAGAGCCGAAGCCGTAATCCGTGCCGTCCGCGATTCGTCACTGCCCAAGGCAGAACGCCTTCAGCATGCGCTGCACGTCATGGTTCAAGCCGATTTGCCTGGATTAAACGAATTTGTCGAGGACTTTGAGGCTGACCTCGCCCGATCCAACAACACCATTGACCAGATGAACGAAGTTCTTAACCGGGCCGGCGAGACACTCGATCCGGAAGTGGTGACAGAATGTGAGCAACACATGGCGACGCTCGAGAACCAGAGAGAGCACATGCTCGACATGATCGATTCCGCGGCATCGCGGTTCCTCGAGACGGCGATGGCATTGATCGTGGCCAAGTTGGAGGCCGGTGTGGACCATCTTCCGGAAGACGCCATTCGCGAGGCCCGCGAGCACCGCGAGCTGATGGTTCCGCGGCTCATCCAGGCGCTCAAAGAGGCGATTACCGCCGCGCGGCAGGGAAATACACCTCAGGGCAACGCCCACTTCTTCGCCCTCTTTCTGCTGACCGAGTTCGAGGCCCACGAGGCGTTTCCCGTCATACTCGACTCGCTCACGCTGCCCAGAGATTTATCGTACGACCTGTTTGGCGATGCGTTTACTTGCAGTCTACAAAGCATCCTGGCGCTTTTCGCAGGCGAGCATCCCGAGACGATCGACGGCCTGATCGCCGATCGAGCATTGGATTTATATGTGCGCTGGGCAGCGGCGGAAACCTACAAATACCTGGTGCGCGATGGCCGCATGGGGCGCGACGAAGCGGTGCGCCGGTTGCAGCAACACCTGCGGCGAGCCATCGAAGACGACGACCAGGAGCTCGCCGCCGGTCTCGTTTGTGAACTGGCCAACTTCGCTCCCCGCGAAGCGATCGACGACATTCGCGAGGCCTACGACCGAGGCGAGATTGACGAGTCGATCATTGGCCTGGACGGCGTCGAACGCGCGATTGCGGAAGGCGAGGCCCGCTTGCGTCATGTGTTTGAGTGCCTGCCATCGACCGGAATCCCTGACACGATTGAGGAGCTGGGCGAGTGGGCCGCTTTCCAGCAGAAGCGCGAGCAGAGCACGGCGCCGCGGCGGGAGCCAGTGTTCGCGCCAGCGCTACCGAAATCGTCCTATGGATCCGCCACCGAAGAGCGTGTCACACAAACGATTGTTTCGGAGAACCCGCGCATCGGCCGCAACGAGCCTTGCCCGTGCGGCAGCGGCAAGAAGTTTAAGAAGTGCTGCGGCGGCCGAAATTGATAGCGGGGTTCAGCCGTGCGTGGCGAGTGCCATTAGTTGTCACAACGGCAGGAAGATCAGATGCGCGGAATCGGCAGATTCCTCATGCTGTTAACAAGAGACGACGCCCGCCGGGCAGGTTGCTATCCCGGTCCCAGCTTCTCGTGGAGCTGCTGCAAACGCTGGAAAATCTCGGGCGCCTCCTTGAGCTCGCAGAGTGGCGCGAGTTCGTATTCGATCTGCTGCCAGTTGAGTCTGGCTTCCTAGCTAACCAGTATTCCCTCGATGTCAGCCCAATCCTGCGAGCGATCGGCGAAGGCCTTCAGCACCACAAGATCCTCAGCGGATGCCGTGCGGAGTGAAGAACCTCGACTATAGGTAAATGGCGTTTCAGCAATCGCTTTTCTGACGCAGTTTTGCGAACCACCTTTGCTGCTCAACAAGCCCGCTCGTCGTAGGCACTTCGGAATCTATGGGAACAATCGACAACACATCCTCAATCGCCAGTTGCCGCTCTTCGTAGGTCATTTGCGCCAGTTCGCGGCGCTCAATCTCCGCCAGTAATGGCCCGGCGACTTGCCAGGTGCGGACCCACTGTTCCGTGTCTCGATCAACTGCCATGGATCGGTCAATGCGTAGCGGAGGAGCAACGGCGTCGAGCGGCAGCAATGCTTGCAGTTCTTGCTTGTCCATATCTACAGTGTAGGCTAACGCCGTTCAGGCGGCCATATTGCCGTGCGGTTCGGTGTGGAATACCATAAGCCCGTTGCCCCACGTTTAGGGAAGTAGTTCAGGGAAGTGTCTGCCCGACGCGATCGAAGTACGCTATGGATCCAAGTCTTGCTTCGCCGCACGAAGGCCCGAGCAAACCGGCGGGCTACGACGGTTCGCCGAAGGTGCCCGCGGTGGGTATCGACCTGGGCACGACGTATTCGGTGATTGCTTATTTAGATCCGCAAGGCCGGCCCACGAGCATCCCCAATACCGAAGGCGACCTGCTCACGCCAAGCGTCGTGTTGTTCGACGACGATGCCATTGTGGTCGGCAAGCAGGCGGTGGCCGCGGCGTCGCTGGAGCCCGAAAAGGTCGCCACGTGCGTCAAGCGCGATATCGGCAACAAGCACTATCATCGGCAGATCAATGGCCGCTGGTACCCGCTCGAAGTCATCTCAGCGTTTATCCTGCAGCGGCTCAAAGCCGATGCCGAACGCAAGCTCGGGCCAATTCGTAAGGCCGTCATTACCGTGCCGGCCTATTTCGACGAGACGCGGCGACGGGCAACGATGGACGCCGGCAAGCTGGCCGGACTCGAAGCGCTCGACATTATCAACGAGCCGACCGCCGCGGCCATTGTCTTTGGGTATCAGAGCGGTTTTCTCGACCGCTCGGGCAAGCTCGACCGCGACAAGCCGGTGCGCGTGCTGGTGTTCGACCTCGGCGGCGGCACCTTCGACGTGACGCTCGTCGAGATCGCCAGCCAGTCGTTCACGGCGCTGGCCACCGACGGCGACGTGTTGCTGGGCGGTAAGGATTGGGACGAGAAGCTTGTCGAGATCGCGGCCGAGCGCCTCAAGGAGCAAATCGGCGACGATCCGCGCCAGGATCCGGCCACGCTGTACGAGTTGACGTTCGCCGCCGAAGCAGCCAAGCGGGCACTGAGCGAACGCACGAAGGCCACAATGGTCGTACACCACGCCGGGCAGCGGCTGAAGGTCGAGGTTACGCGGCAGGAATTTGAAGAAGCCGCTTTGCCGCTCGTGCTCCGCACGCGTGCGGCTGCGGAGTTAGTCGTGTTGCAGGCCGGGTCGAGCTGGCAAGAGATCGACCGGGTGCTCGTGGTGGGCGGCTCGACGCGCATGCCGATGATTGTGCGCATGCTCAGCGAGCTGGCCGCCCGCGCCATCGACCATTCCGTCGCGCCCGACGAAGCCGTGGCCCACGGCGCCGCTCTGTATGCCGACATGCTGTTGCAAAAGCAAGGTTCGGGCGGCGGACACACCCAGTTCACCGTGACGAACGTCAACTCACACAGTCTCGGTGTGGTGGGCGTCGATGCCGAGAGCCGATCGCGCGTGAACCGCATTATCATTCCCAAGAATACACCGCTGCCGCACGCGAAGTCGAAGAAGTTCAAAACGTTCAAGGCAGACCAGAAGAACGTGAAGGTCACGGTGCTGGAGGGCGAGAGCGAGGTGCCCGACGCGTGCATCGAAGTCGGCACGTGTGTGATCCGCGATCTGCCGCCGAACTTGCCCGCCGGCTGGCCGATCGAGGTGTGCTATTCATACCAGGAGAACGGCCGGCTACGGGTTTCGGCGACGCTGGTCGGGCACGGTGCGCGGGTGACGGCGGA
>DASSFG010000766.1:0-5626 GCA_035694685.1 Pirellulales bacterium | reverse complement strand
CAGCCGCACTCCGGCATCGAAATAGTCGTCCAGCTTCCGCGACATTTCCTTAGGCGTGTTGCCTTCGCTCAAAACTTCAATTGCCAGATCGGGCACGAGGTGAGGCATCCTGCGAGAACCGCGGCGTGCGTGATAGCGCTTCCACGACACAAACGCGATGTCGGGAATTCGGACGAGTCCCGGGAAGAGCCGCATCATGCCGTCGGGCCCCGACACTTTGCCGAGCTTGTGGCGTTTCACAAAGCTGTTGACGAGTGTTACTAAGTCGACCGTAAAGCAAGATTCTTCATAACCAACAGTCTTCTCCAGCAGGACACCATCGACCAGTTCGCACAGCCGGTCCTCACGCTCGTCGATCGCCAGCACGTCGTCTTCCGTCGCCGTGCCTGGCGCAGGCGTGCTCCGAATGCGCCAAGCGGGCATATCTCCAAACAACTCCGCGAGCGCGTTCAAGGTTAAGGGGGCGGGAGAACTTGCAGCGATGGCCATGACGGCTCCGTTTTCAGGCTAGAATAACCGATTGTACCCATTGAGCGCCGCCACGCGATAGGCTTCGGCCATGGTGGGATAGTTGAAGGTGGTGTTGATGAAATAGAGTAGCGTGTTCTGCTTGCCGGGCTGCGCCATGATCGCTTGCCCGATGTGGATGATCTCCGACGCGTTCGCGCCAAAACAATGGATGCCCAGCAGTTCCAGCGTTTCGCGGTGAAACAAGATCTTGAGCATGCCCACCGTTTGACCGGTGATTTGTGCTCGGGCGAGGCTCTTGAACATCGCGTGTCCGACTTCATACGGCACGCCGGCCGCCGTCAGTTCGCGCTCGCTTTTGCCCAGCGAACTGATTTCGGGAGTGGTGTAGATGCCGGTGGGAATGTCGCGCACGAGTGAACGGTCGCCATGGCCGGTAATCAAATGCTGGGCGGCATAACGTCCCTGTACATAGGCCGCGCTGGCCAACGCCGGCGGGCCAATGACGTCGCCCACGGCATAGACGTGCGGCACCGCGGTCTGAAAATGTTCGTTCACGTCGAGCTGCCCGCGATGATTGGGTTGGATGCCGAGCTGCTCCAGGCCCATGTTCTCGGAGTTGCCGGTGCGGCCTGCGGCCCACAGCAGGATATCGGTCTTAAGCTGCTTGCCGCTCTTCAGGTGCAGCACCGCGCCGTCGTCAAGCAGCTCAACGCGGTCGTAGGTCTCGCGATGCCGTAAGATCACGCCGCGGTCGCGCAGATGATAGCTCAAGGCGTCGATGATTTCGTCGTCGAGAAACTCCAGCAGCTTCTCGCGGTTGTTGACCAGGTTCACCTTCACTTCGAGATTGCGGAACATCGAGGCGTATTCACAGCCGACGATGCCCGCTCCGTAAATCGTGATTGAACGCGGCGTGTAGCCCAGGCTAAGAATGGTGTCGCTGTCGAACACGCGAGGGTGCGTAAAGTCGATGTCGGGCGGGCGGTAAGGCCGCGTGCCGGTGGCAATCACGAAGGCGTCGGCCGATAGTTCCCGCCGTCCGCCGAGCTGGTCGAGCACCTCGATCGTATGCGGGCCGCAGAACTTTGCTTGACCGTAGAACACCGGCACGCTGTTGCGATCATAGAAGCCGAGCCGCATTTCGACTTGCCGTTCGATAACCGATCCCGCCGTGCGCCGCAGCTCGGGAAAGGAGAAAGAGACCGAGATGCCGGCGTCGCGAAAGAGCTTGTTATTGACGACGCTCGTCAATTGAAAGATGGCGTGCCGCAGGGCCTTGCTGGGAATGGTGGCCCAGTGCGTACAGCCGCCGCCAATTTTGGCATAGCGCTCGACGACGGCCACGTTTTTGCCCTGCTTGGCGGCCTGCATGGCGGCCCCCTCGCCGCCTGGCCCCGTGCCGATCACGATCACGTCGAAGTGCTGGCTATCCATACTTTGGAGTGCGGCGATTTATCGCCGCTTTTGCTGTCGCGGAGCGACTTTCTTTCTGGATGAGGAATGAAAGATGAAAGACCGTAGGGTGGGACGAGCGAAGCGAGTCCTACCATGCGAAATCATACATCATGGTGGGACTCGCTTCGCTCGTCCCACCCTACCTACTCCGCCGCAAACCAAAGCGGCGATAAATCACCGAACTCCAAAGACTACTTCGCGTAAATCTCGCGTGCGGCGGCTTGGAAAGCCGCGTTTAGTTTGCCGATGTCGGGCGAGCCGGTGTGTTGCACCATGAAAACGGTGATCAACCCACGTCCAGGATCGATCGTCATGTTGGTTGCGTGCGCGCCGCCGTGCCCGAACGTGTCGCCGCCGGTGGCCCAGCCCAGGCCGTAATTCTCCTTGAGTGTTGTGGGCGTCTGTCGGCTGGTCATTTCTTTCACCGCGGACTCAGACAGATATTGCTTGCCTTCCCACGCGCCGCCGTTGAGAATCATCTGGCAAAAGCGGCCGACATCTTGCGCGGTCGAAAACAGTCCGCCGGCAGGCATCGGCTGGCGCCGGCGGTCGTTCAGCGGATAAAACAACTGGCCGATCTTGACTTCTTCCAGGCCCGTTTTGTCGGCATTCGGCCGGTAGCTCTTGGCCAACCGCGCAAGTTGCTCTTCGTTGGGCCAGAAGGTCGTCTCTTTCATTCCTAGCGGCTTGAACAGCCGCTCGTCGAGAAAGTCCTCGTAGGGCACGCCGCTGACGACTTCGATAATGCGACCGGCAGTGTTGATACCCGCGTTGGAATAGCGGTAGGAACTGTCGGGATCAAAATCGAGCGGCGTCATGGCATAGCTGCGCACGGCGACGGCCAGCGGCAATAAATCGAGCGTCGGCTCTTCGAGCGCCGACTTGAATGGCAGCCCGCTCGTGTGGCTGAGCACGTTGCGGACGGTGATCGGATGGCCGGGCTTTTTGAGCAGGACGTGATCGTTGTCCTGCTCGCTTGCCAGCCACTGCTTTTTGAACTCGGGCAAATATTTTTCGACCGGGTCGTCGAGCCGCACTTTGTCCTCGTCGACGAGCATCATTAGCGCCGTGGCAGTAATTGGCTTTGATTGCGAGGCAATCCAGAACACGCTCTCGGGCTGCATCGGCTTGTGCGCGGCAACATCGGCATAGCCGACAGTGTCGACGGCAAGGACTTTGTCTTTATCCGCCACCAGCGTCACCGCCCCGGCAAGCGTGTGATTTTCGACCGCCGGCTGCAAAGCAGCGGCGATGTTGCTTTCATCAGCCGCCAACACTAGCTGGTTTAAAGCCGTGATCGCCAGGGCGATAAAGATGGGCGGAAAGCGTGTGCTGCGATTCATCGTAGTCATCCAACAGGATTCGTGTCGAAATTAGGCGGGTTGGGCACCATTCTTGTCTGCCAAGCGGTGCGGCGTCCAGCCCTCGTGGTTTTCGTCTACAAACTCGGTATACTAGGCTACGGTCGCCGATGCACTGGGCTGGCCGCCTGCTCGGCATCTTCCAATTTGCCAAGACTTTCTTCCAACGCACGCTGGCTTGTATCACAGATTTGCGTCTCGTTTGCGGGCGAGCAGGGCATTGAAGAATGCCCACATCGCAAAGCAAGCAAAGCAGTCGAGCGCCATCACGAGATAGGAGGTTTGCGGGCCGGGCCAGAAAGGCAGCCGCGTCGCCGTCAGCCGCCACAGGCAGAGCAGTAGCCAGCACGATGCTGTCAGATAGGCCAGAAAAGGCGGTTCCGTTCTGGAAGCCAAGCCCCGCAGTAGCAACGCGTGAGCGCCATACGTCAGCGCCGCCAGCAACGCGCAGCCTACCAGCATTTGCCAGCCCAATGAAGCCCCGATGAACATCATTCCGAAGATTCGGTTCGCCCCGTCTACTTCGCCACCTTCTTCACCGCGGAATCGCCGCGCGATCGCACTCAGCGCCAATCCGACCAGACCGCCGGCGGCGGCGCCGATGGCGCCGGTTGACACACCCGATGCCCAAGGCACCGCTTTCGCTGGCTGAAGCGCGGGGCTGATTGCTTTCTGAGGCGCCTCGCGCCATGCCACCGGGTGCAAGTCTGGCCAAATCGCCGGGAAAAGAAGCGCCAGGCCGATGGCAAAACCGGCGAAGGCGCGAGGGACTCTTTGCCGATCGAGTTGAATGAGCGACCAGGTGACGAGCGTGGAAAGCAATCCGCAATGATAGGCATACAACCCAACCATGTCCCACTTGGTGAACCAGAGAATCCACGTCGCTCCCGTGTAGGCATGCCTCTTCCCACCCGGCAGATTGGCGCCCGCCGAGAGCAATTCGACGTAAGCCAGGGAGAGAAAGATCAACGCCACGGCCAGTTCGACGAGAGGATATCGGGCGGAAATGGGCAAGTGGCACGCCCGGCAACGGCCGCCAAGCCGGAGCCAACCCAGAATCGGAACGTTATCGCTCGCACGGATCGGAACCAGGCAATGCGGGCACCGCGAACCTTCACGGTAAAGCGAGATCCGCCGGGGCACGCGGTATGCCACCACGTTGATGAAACTGCCGATGCAGGCACCCACGCTGAAAATCCAGCCGGCCACGAAGACCTGCAAAAAGTCTTCCAAGCTGCGTTCGTACAAAGTCGGGTCGGATCTCCACTGCGCGGCAGGATCGTGCGATTCTTGCCACTGTTTCACGGCCGGCCCAACCACGAGGAACCCGCCAAACACTGCGGCCGTCAGTCCAATTAGCACGGCCCATTGTTTGCTGAGCCGCTTTGCGCGCCTAGGCATAGGTGAGCATTTCCGCCATCGAACAAAGGGGACCGGACGACAAAAAACAACGAAGTGCGGCGCACTGCGAGCGGGCCCGACGCAGGGAGGATGCCTCTGCGGGCAGTTATAGCCTGCCTTACGGACCAAACACAATCCTCACCTGACATTACCTCGGCGGCGATCGACGGGTGCAAATGCAAGCAACTTGAGCGGCAACGGTGGCTGGGGAAGAGCCGCGACGCCGACGTGATTTTCCAAGAAAGACGTTGCCGCGGCGATGCCCCGGAAACGCGGCCACCGGGGCACCGCTGGCCGGCAGGGCGTCTGGCAAGTATTGGCTCGAACGCGGCCAGCTTTGCCCCAGCCACCGATGCTGTTGCGCCCGTTGATCTCGCACGGCTATTTAGGTGTAGGAGTGCCCGGCAACTCGTTGAGCGCAGGGTCGGCCGCTAAAAATCGCGCCCTGGATCGCCCTTAGCCGAGCGCTATCTTTGCAGCGTGGTCTCGCGTCGGCGAGCCAGGGCGTGCAGCGCCGCTTGCATCTGTGCGATCAACTGATGGGCCGGCTGCTTGCCGGTGATGCGGTTGAGCCGCGTCCCTTGTGAGGAGACGAATTGAATCGTAGGAAAGCCGCGTACCTCGAACTGACGGCAAACCTGCGGTTCGGCGTCGGCATCGACGAGCACGCACACGAAGTTCTGCGAGAGCTCGATCACCCCGTCTTGCACAAACGCCTCTTGGGCCATCTGGTGGCAGTACTTGCACCAGGCGGCAGTGAAAAACAGCAGCATTGGTTTCTGCTGAGCGCGCGCCTTCTCGTAACCGCGCTCGAATCCTTCGATAAAGGCAATTCTGCCGCGCGAGATGCCTTCACCGTCAACGTTCGGTGCAGAAAGGGGATGGTTCGCTTCGGCCTGAGCGGTATTCTGCACTGGCTCGGTATCGCGAATTTCGCA
>DASSFG010000765.1:0-3179 GCA_035694685.1 Pirellulales bacterium | reverse complement strand
TCGGTGGCGTATCACATGTTCGACAAATATCGGCCCCAGGACGTGCCGCGGAGCGACAGTGCCGAGTCGGTCAGCACCCGCTTGCAGCCCAATCCACGCGACATCGACGGTCAGACCCGCGTCATCGGCCTGGCCTTGGATGGCCGCAGCAAAGCCTGGCCCTTGGCGGCGTTGGAAGCGGCGGGTGGAGTCTCGGAAGACGAGTTGGCGGGTCAGAAGCTGTTGGTGCTCTGGTATGCCCCGACGCAAACGGCCGCGATTTATTCGCCCGAGATCGAGGACGCAGATCCGGGAACGAAGCTGACGCTGGTTCGCGATGGAACAGACAAATTGGCGCCTTTCCGCGATCGACAGACGGGCTCGTCTTGGGGCGTTGAAGGCCGCGCGATCGATGGCCCTTACAAGGGCAAGACTCTACGCTGGCTGCCAGCCGTGCAATGCCGCTGGTTTGCTTGGGCCGCCGAATATCCTGAAACGGAACTGCACACGGATCCGCGCGGCGTGGCGCCGCCAGCCGACGAAGACAAGCTGCCTGGACGACAGGAGACGCCGGCGCCCGCAAATTCCGGGAGCGATTCACCCCACGCCCGCCCGCTGAGCGCCGTCATCGTTGAACCGGACAAGGTCAGACCCCAACACGCCACGGGCTGGCGTCGCGATGGTTATCGGGCGGCGGCAGTGATGCTCGACGATCGCCACGAGGCAGCCGTTTACCGCAGTGCAGCGCAAACGCTGGCCGACGCAGGCTTCGACCTCTATTATTGGATCGAAGTGGGCCGCAACTCGAAACTGGCCGATGCTCATCCGGAATGGATGGCATCGCTGGGTAGCCATCCTGATTGGCAGACAAGGTTTCCCCAGGCGCCGCTGCCCAAGTCGGGCGAGGTCGCCAAGGCATATCCCTGGGTGCCGATCGGTTACCGCGCGGCTTACGATGCACACCTGGCACGAATCGCCGAGTTGCTCTCCAAGGCGGAAGGCAACTATCGAGGACTAATACTCAACGATCTGCAAGGGGGGCCAGCTTCTTGCGGTTGTGGCAACCTGCAATGCCGCTGGGCCATCGACTACCACGTCGCCTCGACCACAGCCAAACTGTCGGGCGACGACGTGGCGAGTCGCTTCGTCGCGGACGTGCGAGAGTTAGCGCCGGGTAAACAGATTATCCCGGTCTGGCTGACGGAGTGTGAGGACCGCGATTTGCCGGCCGACCGCCGCCCCTCCGGCAAAACCACAGGCTATTGCGGCGGCGTGGGGTGCTCGCAGGCCACCTGTCCACAAGTCTTCACGAAACAATGGAACGCGCTGGTGTCCGAGCATGACGGGCCTATTGCCTTGTTGGCCCTGCACAAAGAACTTGATCGGGATGGAAGTGAGTACGGCGGCTTGGGCGGGTGGATATCGCAAACCCTCGACTACCTCGATGAAACGCTGGCGCGACACAGCGGCAAAAAGCTGCCTACCAGCCGCCTCTGCCTCGTAGTGCAAGGCTATGACCTGCCAGCCGAGTCCATCGCCGCGGCACGGCAAGCGGCCATGTCGACTGGTGTGGGCGTCGTGTTCGTGGCCCTCTCGCGGATCGATCAATCGTTTGAACCGCGGGCGGTCAACGCGACGCCCTAGGCCGTTGATCAAACGCGGGCATCGCAAAGCGCCAGTGCCGAATCCGGCACTTGTTGCGGCTCTGCCCCAGCCACTGCCACTCCCTCGACATACTCGATGTCCCGATAATCGCACGGCTATTTAGCGGCGAAGCAGGTCAAAGAAAAGTCGTCGCGGTTCGTTGGGATCGACCGGCTCGGGCTTCGTGGGAAGCTCGCCCCCGATATAATAGGCGGGGTAGCTATCGGTTGCAGGTTCTCGCATCGTTTGCCGAGCTTCGCGCTCTGCGGGCGGTACCGGCAGACGTTCTGGCTTGAAGTTGCCGTCCTCGTCTTCGCTCGCTGGATCGTCCTTGAGCGAATCGTCGCTTTTTGGAATCGGAGGAGGGCCGTCGAGCGGTGCTACCTGCGATTCGCCGCCCTCGCGAGACACTCTTGGCGACGATTTGCTGTCCTTGCCGGAATCGCCGTCTCTGGTTTTCTTGCCGTCGTCATTTTTCTCGACCTTGACCCACCGGCCGCAAACGCAGCAATAGACGTCGACTTCCCATTTGTAGTTGGGCACTTCCTTCTTCGTCTCTTTCTTGACCAGCTTTTTGCGGGTATGGACCTTGGCGCAGGCGGGCTTCCAAAGGATGGTGCGATGGTGCCCGTTGCAGTCGCATTCGACTTTCACGCCGCATTTCTTACTCGGGCCGGGAATGCAGAAATCCTCGCACTCGCACGAATACGCGGTCTTCTTCTCTTCCTTCTTCTCACAGACCAGACGGCAGACTTTTTTGCACCTGGTCTGACAGCCGCAATGATGGCAGAAAATGCCTGCCTCAAGGCGAGCGGCAACGAACACCAGGGCGGTCGCGGCGAGCAGACTCCAAGTACGCATGACATTTCCTCAGGAGACAAGTCTTGCAATAGGCTGGCCTTCCCACACGCTTGCGATGGGTCAGCGAAGAAAACCAGCCATGCGCCTGCGGAGTTTACCGAATCGGCGGCACGTTAAGTTTTATCGGCCCAATCGCTGCGATCGTTGCAACGAGTCCGCGGCTGTCGTCGTTACCGGAACAAGCGTTATAGTTTGACATCGCGCCAGGCGCTCGCAAAACCGGCGCGGTTTGCGTAAATTGCCGCGATCGGAACCGCTGCCAACTTCAACGTTCTTGAGGATTGACCGTGCCGTTAGATTGCCTTTCCGTCGGTTTGCTGGTGGCCGACCACCTCTGCGCCCCGATCACGCACTTTCCCAAGGCCGGCGAACTGGTGCTCAGCGATCATTTGTCACTGAACGTTGGCGGCTGCGCCTCAAACGCCGCCATCGACCTGGCCCGCGTAGGCGTGGCCGTGGGAGTGGTCGGCTGCGTGGGAGACGATCCTTTTGGCCGCTTCATCATCGAAACGCTCCAGCAGGCCGGCGTCGATACGCGGTCGATTCGTTCGCTCGCCGACGTGGGCACCTCAGGCACGCTGATCGTCAACGTGCAGAGCGAGGACCGCCGCTTCATTCACACGATTGGGGCCAACGGTCGACTCTCGGCCGCCGACATTCCGCTCGACCGCCTGCGCGAGACGAAGGTTTTGTAC
>DASSFG010000764.1:0-12801 GCA_035694685.1 Pirellulales bacterium | reverse complement strand
GCGCGCCCAAACGGCCTTGAAAGACCGGCCGGATATCCGCTACTTTACATGATTCCATCCATCGCGACGTCGAGGTAACCATGCGATCCCGCCCGCGCACCGCGCTTAAACTGAAACGCAAGTCACGCCAATGCCCCAAGTGCGGCGCCAAAATCAACAATCAGCGCAAACGCTGCAAACGCTGCGCGAAGACGCTCCAACTGCCGTAGATGCGCCTCGTCCTCTGCTATCCGGTCGAACAAAGACACCTGCGGCAAATTGCCGCCGCCGCACCGGGGGCCGAGATCGTCGACGCCGGGCAGGAAGGCATTGCGCAAGAAATCCTGGCGGCCGACGTCTTTTGCGGGCACGCCAAAGTCCATCCTGTGCCGTGGGACGAAGTCGTTCGCCGCGGACGGCTCAAATGGATTCAGTCGTCGGCCGCCGGCATGGACCATTGCCTCGTGCCGCCGGTTATTGACTCCGACATCATCGTCACCAGTGCTTCGGGCGTGTTGGCCGACCAGGTAGCCGAACACGCTTTGGCGCTCACCACGGGCCTGTTGCGTAGTTTGCCCGTCTTCTTCCGGGCACAGCAAAAAAAGGAATTCATCCGCCGGCCGACGCGCGACCTGCACCGCGCCACCATTGGCATCGTCGGCTTTGGGGGCAATGGGCGACGGCTGGCCGAGGTGCTACGCGTGTTCAAGGGACGGATTGTGGCCACCGACGTTTTTCCCGTCGACAAGCCCGACTACGTTGAATCGCTTTGGCCGGCGGAACGCCTCGACGACCTGCTGGCGATTTCCGACGTGGTGATTTTGGCCGCTCCACTCGTGCCCGCCACGCGCGGCATGATCGACGCACGGGCGATCGCTCGCATGAAGCCGGGCGCCATCCTCGTCAACATGGCCCGCGGCCCATTGGTGGTCGAGTCGGCACTCGTCGACGCTTTGCAGTCGGAACACCTGGCCGGCGCGGGGCTCGACGTCACCGAGATCGAGCCGCTGCCGCCCGAGAGCCCGCTCTGGGACTTACCGAATTGCATCATCACGCCGCACGTCGGCGGGCAAAGTGCCACGCGCATTGACGACATGACCCATTTCTTCTGCGAGAACCTCGCCCGTTGGCAAGCAGGCCGCCGGCTGTTGAACCTGGTCGATAAGCGCCTTGGCTTTCCGATCAGAAGTTCGGTCCAACCGGGATGACGACTAGATAGCAGTTAGGGAGCGATTGTCAAACCGGTAGGGTCACGCTAATCAAAAAAATCGACATCACCGGGAGGCTCACGCCTCCCGCTCGCCACAGGCGAGCCACCCGCGCGCGGGTACCCGACGTCAGTGTGCCGGTAATGCGTGAAATCAGGATCTGCTTGGCGCTGCAACGCCGCATGAATTCGCAGACACTACCGGGAGGCTCACGCCTCCCGCTCGCCACAGGCGAGCATTAACCTGCGACGCTTACCGCTTGGAGAACTGCGTGCCGCGACGGGCACCGCGTAGACCGTACTTCTTGCGCTCTTTCATGCGGCTGTCGCGCGTCAGCAGGCTGTTGGCACGCAAGATTGGCTCTAGCGTCGGATCGAAGATCTTCAACGCCCGAGCGATGCCCATTTTGCAGGCGCCCGCCTGACCGGTGGTGCCGCCTCCCTGGACGCTGATGGTGAGGTCGATCGAGTCCCGGCGTTCGGTCTTATCGAGACATACCAGCACGTCTTTCCGCTCGTGTTCGTTGACGAAGTAATCTTGCAGCGGCCGGCCGTTGATGGTGATGTTGCCCTGTCCGGCACGAACACGAACGCGGGCGACCGACGTCTTGCGACGCCCGGTGCCCAATGCCTCGGTGCCGTGACGGAGTGCGGGTTGTTCGCCAATTGACATTTTTAAACTCGACTGTTCTAGGCCCAGGCCGTGTGACCCGAGCGTGCGCTGAATGGTTTTATCGACGGGCCCTGGTGGCCACGCAAGTCCTTCGCCCTCGGGCGTACTATTTGATGCCCAATTCCTTGCTTTCGGGCATTTGGGCCTGATGTGGATGCTCGGCGCCCGTATACACCTTGAGCTTGTTCAACATCGAAACCGACAGTTTGTTCTTGGGCAACATGCGCCGCACGGCATCGGTGATGATTTTTTCAGGCTTGTGCTCGCGGCGTTCCGCGGCTGTCTCGGAGCGGAGACGCGTATACCCGGTGTACCAGGTGTAGCGCTTCTGTTCCCACTTTTTGCCGGTGAAGGCGACCTTGTCGGCGTTGATGACGATCACATAGTCGCCGGTATCGACGTGCGGGGTGTACGTGGGGCGGTGCTTGCCCATCAAAATCGTGGCGATGTCGGAGGCCAGTCGGCCTACCACTTTGTCCGTGGCATCGACGAGCCACCACTTGTGCTCGATCTCGCCCGGTTTGGCCATGTACGTCTTCATATCACGCTCGTGCTGGCATTTGCCCAAATTTGCGAAACAACCAATCTAGCGTCACATTGGCGTCGCTTCAAGGCGTCCCAGCGAGGGTTTCGCCGTGCAAAGAGCGGGAGTTCGTGATATGGTGCGTTTTTCCGACCATTCTCCGCCCAAAAGCAGAATTATGCCCTTGATCGTTCAGAAATTCGGCGGCACGAGCGTCGCCGATAGCAAGAAGATACTGGCCGCCGCCCGCAAGGCCATTCGCGCACAGCAGGAAGGCAACCAGGTGGTGGTCGTGGTCAGCGCCATGGGCCACAACACCGATCTGCTGATCGACCTGGCCAGAGAAATCACCGAAAGTCCCCCGGCCCGCGAGATGGACATGCTGCTCTCGACCGGCGAACAGGTGAGCGTGGCCCTGATGGCCATGGCCATTGAGTCGCTGGGCTCGAAGGCCATCAGCATGACAGGGGCGCAGATCGGCATCAAAACCGACAGCACGCACACGAAGGCCCGCATTCACTCCATTTCGACCGAGCGCATGCGGCGGGCCCTCGACGAGGGCAAGATCGTCATTGCGGCCGGCTTTCAGGGAGTGGATGAAGAATCGAACATTACCACGCTCGGCCGCGGCGGCAGCGATACGACGGCAGTGGCCCTGGCAGCCGTACTGGGGGCCGATGCCTGCGAGATTTACACCGACGTCGACGGCGTATACACGACCGACCCGCGCGTGCTCGCCGAGGCCCGCCGTGTGCAGCAGGTGAGCTACGACGAGATGCTCGAACTGGCAAGCCTGGGGGCGGGCGTCATGCACAGTCGCTCGATCGAGTTTGCCAAGAAGTTTTCGGTGCCCATTCACGTGCGAAGCAGCTTTTCGGACATTCCCGGCACGATGATCGTGGCCGACCCCGAAGCGCCGGGCCAGGCGGTGGGCGGCGCCACGCTGGTCAAGAACGAAGCTCGCGTCGAGATTCTGGGCGTGCCCGACCGGCCGGGCACGAGCCACGCAATCTTCTCGAAGATCGCGGCTCAGAACGTTTCGGTCGACATGATCGTGCAGAACGTGGGCAGCGACGCACGCGCCGACATCTCGTTCACCGTCATCCGCGACGACTTGCCCGCCACGTTGCAAGCGGTCGCGGCGGCGGCCAAAGAACTGGGGGCCGAGGGCTTTACGCACGCAGAGAACGCCTCCAAAGTCTCGGTCGTGGGGCTCGGCATGGCCACGCAGACGGGCGTCGCCCAGAAAATGTTCCGGGCCTTGGCCGACGAGAACATCAACATCGAGATGATCTCCACCAGCGAGATCAAGATTTCGGTGCTCGTCTCGCGCGACGACGGGTTGCCGGCGTTGCGAACGGTCCACGCGGCCTTTCAGCTCGACAAAGAGCCGGCCGACGCCCAGCAGTCGCCTCACGAAGCCCAGCGCCACCGCAATGGCGACGCCACCGCGGTCGTCGCCCGTTTGCAAGGCATGGAAGGCCTGACCATCACCGATATCCGGCTCGACGAGACGCAGGGCCGCGTGACGATCTCGGGCGTGCCCGACACTCCGGGCATTTCCGCGGCGGTGTTCGAGCACATCGCGGCCGCCGGCATCTTTGTCGACATGATCGTGCAGAGCTACGGCCGCGGCGGCCGGGCCAACCTGAGCTTCACCGTTCCGCAGGCTTCGTTTACTAAGGCGATTGCCTCGACCAAGGAAGTGGCTCAGCAACTCGGCTGCGGGCCGGTGAGCGGCTCGGCGAGGGTGGCGAAGCTTTCGGTATCCGGGATCGGCATGCGCAGCCACACAGGCGTGGCCATTCGCATGTTCAAAGCGTTGTCGGAAGCCGGCATCAACCTGGAGATGATCAACACCAGCGAGGTGCGGGTGAACGTGGTGGTCGACGGCGCTGCCGGGCACGAAGCCCTCAAGCGCTTGCAAGACGCCTTCGCCGACGTGCAGCGGTAGGGTTCTCCGCACGGCGAGGCCGTATCGCTCGTCTATCGGGTGCAACTTGCACCAAATCCCCTGCCAGCGGGGTAATGCACCACGCGGATGCTCACTCGGTCGTCTAACCGCAGGCCCATCGGGCCGCGCGGTGGCCTTCAATCAAAAAAACCCGAGCGCCAGCGGAAGGTGCGCAACTCGCATCCTCAAACCTCCCGCGTTTTCACGAAGATGCGCAACTCGGCCCGACCTATTACTGCGACGCGCTCGACCGCGACGTACTCGACTGGTTGCACGAGCACACCGCACGCGACGAAAGATTATGTTCGCCGCCGGATCGACAACCAACTTGGAACTGATGGCGCGTCCTCGATTTCCTCCACGATTTTGCGATGGGTGTAAGTGGGCATGGGGGCACCCGGCACCGGCAAGACGCTGCTGGCGAAAGTGCTGGCCGGCCTGAAACTGGCGACGTTTCTTTATGCGACCGCGGCCGACATGTGCCGGCTGGACTACGTTCGCGACGTCTTCGAATTGGCCCGCAAGCTGGAACCAACGATCGTTTTTATGGAAGACCTCGATTTTTTCGCCGCGGAGCGGACGCACTGGAGGAACGGTGTGCTCGGCGAGATTCTGGCCCAGCTCGACGGCTTGGAGAACAACGATGGATTGATCTTTATCGCCACAACCAACGACCTGGAAGCCATCGACCCCGCCATCCGTCAGCGGCCCAGCCGCTTTGACGTGGTATTGCACCTCGCCCTACCGTCGCGCGACGCGCGGCGCAAGATTTTGGCCCGTAACCTGCCCGAGGGCAGTACGAGCGAGCGGTGGCTCGACGAAACGGCGGCCTCCAGCGATGGATTTTCGGGCGCCCAGATGCGCGAGGTGGCTTACCTGGCGTTGCAACGCTCGGTGTTGCGCGAGGAGAGTGAGGCGGACGGCCGATTGTGTTTGAACGGCGACGACCTGATGCAGGCGGTTGCACGGTTGCGAGCTAACCGGGAAGGTATCATCGGCTTCGGCAGCGCGAGTGTGCCGCGGGCAAAGCAGCCAGACATCTCACCGAACGACATGTTATAATTCGCCTTTCCATTCTCTCCCTCCGAGCTGCGCGGTTCACCGTGGCCGATCGCGATCCTGTCCAGCAACGCGAGTTTGCACTCTCGATCGTGCGGCGTTTGCGCCAAGCCGGCCACGACGCGTATTGGGCGGGCGGCTGCGTGCGTGATGCGCTCTTGGGCCGGCAACCAAAGGACTACGACGTGGCGACCGACGCACGGCCGCCGCAGATCCGAGAGCTGTTCGGCCGACATACGACGCTTGACATCGGCGCCGCCTTTGGCGTCGTGGCCGTGGTAGGTCCGAGGCCGGCGGGCATTGTCGAGGTGACCACCTTTCGTCAGGAAGCCGGCTACCTCGACGGCCGCCATCCCGACCCCGAGGGCATCCGCTTTACCTCCGCCGAAAAAGACGCCCAACGCCGCGACTTCACCATCAATGGCTTATTTTACGATCCGTTGGAGGCGGACGAAAGCCGTCGCGTGATCGACTTTGTCGGCGGCGTGGGCGATTTGCGGCGAAAGGTCGTGCGGGCCATCGGCAATCCGCGCGACCGTTTTGATGAAGACAAGCTGCGGATGCTGCGAGGCGTGCGCTTTGCGGCGACGTTCGACTTCGATCTCGATGAAGCAACAAGCACCGCCATCGCCGAGCTGGCGCCGACGGTGACCGTCGTCAGCGCCGAGCGCATCGCTCAGGAAATGCGCGCGCTCCTCGTTCTGCCCGGCCGTGCGCGGGGCATGGAACTGCTGCGGCAGTCGGGACTGCTCGCAGTCATTCTGCCGGAGCTGGTCTCGTTGGCCGAAACGCCGGTCGAGCGAGACCGGCCGGAGTCGGAGAATCTCTGGCAACGGACGTTGGCCGTGCTCGACCGGCTACCATCGCCTGGTGTTCCACTTGCGTTGGCCGCGTTGCTGCACGCCTCGGTCTGGCACGAGTCAGGCTCCGTCGGTGACGGCCCTCGGGCCGCCGCCGAAATAGTCAAGCAGGTGGCGGAGCGTTGGCGGCTATCGAACAAAGAGACGGACGGCGCCGCCTGGCTCGTCGAACGTCACCGCGCACTCGTCAGCGCCGAGAGCATGCCTTGGCCGCGCTTGCAACGGCTGCTGATCAGTCCGGACATCGACGACCTGCTGAAGCTGCACGCGGCCATCGCCGACGCTTCCCGCCATGAATCGACCCACGTCGATTTTTGTCGCCGATGTTTGCAGTTGCCGCCCGAGGAGCTTAATCCTGCGCCGGTGCTGACCGGCGACGACCTGGTTCGTCACGGCGTACCGCGAGGAAAGCACTACAAGACCTTACTCGAAGCCGTGCGCGACGCCCAGTTGGAGAAGCGAGTCAAGAACCTAGACGAGGCGCTGGCACTGGTCGAAAGGTTGCTGGATAACGTCAAACCGTAATCACGCCGCGGGGCGGTGCCACGTCTTGTGTATCGCCAGACACTACCGGGAGGCTGACGCCTCCCGCTCGCCACAGGCGAGCGGCACACGTCAGTGTGCCGGTGGTACGTTGAACCGGTTGGCGCCACGCATTGCTAAGAATTCAGACATTACCGGGAGGCTGACGCCTCCCGCTCGCCACAGACGAGCGGCACACGCACTCATCTGAGTTTCGGCTGCTTGCACGGCGCGACGGGCGTAAAGACTCATGGACAACAGTAGACAGAGGTTGCCGATCATCTCGCAACCTTCTTCCAGCATGATCTCGGCTTCGCCCTTATGAGGAATAATCCAAGCCAGCTCCGCGAGCACAGCCACCGCATAGAAACCGCCTGCTGCGAACAGGGACGTCACGGCCCCGGTCGAGCGACGGAGCTCCCACGCCATTCGGCAGCCGACGGCCGAGAGTACCACGGCATAGGCGATTACCCACCAGATCGTCCCGTCGCCGTGCAAGCGATGACCGGTGCCGCGCGACATCAGCTCTTTAAACGCCTCGTGTAAGCTGCCGCACTCGTCAATGCTCATCACCAACCAGCAGACCGCGGCCACCAGCAAGATTTTGGGCGGTTTGGCGCCGGCCGTGCGCAGACGGATGGCCCACGCCGCCAGCGCCGTGAGCGAAGCCGCTTCAAGCGTGGCGCAAGAGAACCAAACCGCCAGGCTCCCTTCGCCCTCCAGGTCGAAAGCCGCCACCCGGCCATCGGTCGTCATGGGGGCCAGGGCCGGCATGACCTTGTATAGCACTTCCAATGCGCCAACGACCGCCAATGCGCCCACGAAAAGAAGCGCGAACGTGCTAGTCCGCCGCGGCACGAGATCGATCAGGCGCAACTGCCGGTTCAATGAACGTTTCTCCCAAACGAGGAGGCGAGCTACCTGAAGCCAAATCCAAACCCGTAAACGGGAGGCGGGGGCGGAGGAGGATAGTAGACCGGATAACCCCAACCCGGCGGTGGCGGCCCAGCGATGACCGGCGGCGGCGCAGCGGCGACCATGGCGGGTTGTGCAGGGGGCGCCTGCATGGCGGCGATGACGCGCGGACTGACGTTGGCCCTTTGCAGGGCGATCAAGTCGCCGGTCTGCGGCGGACGTTGCACGCCGTTGTAGCGGATGTGGTTGGCGATCACGTCTTCGTTGACGCCCGCCTGGCTCATGGCAACCACGTCGTCGACGCTGACGGCGCCGGGCGGCGCCGGCCTTCCCATCGTGGCGGCGATGGTTGCCCGATTGCGGGCCTCGATATCATCGAGCCCCCGCCCCACGGCCGCGCCCGAAACGGCGCCCACTCCCGCCCCGACGAGCGCCCCGGCCACCGGGTGATCGACCGCACTGCCGACCAGCGCACCGACGCCCGCCCCGGTGACGCCGCCGAACGCGGCCCCGCGGTCGGCATAGTAAGGCGAGGCACAGCCGGCGCTTTGCGCGGCTGCCAGGCCGATCAGCAGCAAGGGAAGTCGATACGACATAAGCGGGCACTCCAACGCGGGCGGCAGTCTAGTGTGCCGCCGCTTTACGTCAAGAGCGGCTCAGTGCGCGAAACTGGGATGATCGGGCAAACCGTCGGCGATGAGGTAAGCCAGCAAGTCGAGGATTTCGTCTTTGCTCAACGTGTTGAGCAAGCCGCTTGGCATTGGCGAAAGGAGCGACGGCGTGCGCGACTCGATGTCGCCGTGCGAAACGCTGACAAGTTGCGTCGAGTCGAGCGGATTCGTGGCGACAGTGAGCGACTTGCCGTCGTCGCCAGTGATGCGGCCGACAATCAGTTTGCCATCGGTCAGTTCGATGGCGGTCGGCCGATATTTTTCGTCGACAAACTTCGACGGCGAAAGGACCGTTTCGAGCAGATCTCTGCGGCCGAAACGGTTGCCGCAACCGGTCAGATCGGGACCGAGCGTTGTGCCGCTGCCGGCCAATCGGTGACAACGATCGCAGAGCGCAGCGCGATAGACGTCTCGCCCGCGGTCAAAATTTCGCCCTGCTGAAAGCTGGTCTAAAGAATCGACCAGATCCGCCAACTTCCAGTCCCAGACGAACGGTCGCTGGATGGCAGGCTGGGGTGCAGAATCCGCTGAGTTCTCGGCCGCCAGCAAAGGGGCCAGTGCCGCACGTTCTTCTTCACTGAGGCAGGCGACGGCATCGTTGCGAACGTTCTGGAGCACCAAAGGCATGGTGTGTGCGCCGCTGAACGCCTCGGGCCGCCGTAGCCACTCGAAATACTCGCGCCGCTCTTCGAGCGACCATCGTTGCCGCACGTTTCGCAGCGCGAACAAGTAACGCAGCCGCTCTTCTTGGGTCTTCGCTGCCAGCACCAGCGGCAGCGTTTTGCTCACCACGCTCGGCGATTCGAGCGTCACCAGCAGTTCACACAACTCGCCGTTCACTCGTGGCGATGTGGTGGGATATGCCGCCTCGAAGATGGCGGACCAGCGGGCGGCGACCGCTGCCTCCGGCTGGCCCAGGCGAAGCAACGCCAGCGTGAATGCCCGCAAGGCGATCAGTTGCTGCTCTTCGTCGAGCGCGCCGGGATAAAAATGCTCGAGCCTCGAGAGAAGGTCGTTCTGCGCCGATTTGTCGGCAACACGGGCCAGCGCCATCAAGGCCGTGAGGGCGGCGGTCGGTCGTTCTTCATGGAGCGCGCGATCGAGCCATTGTTCGACCGGCTGGCTCTCCACCGCAATGCGTGCGGCCTGGCGGACCCAAACGTCTCGTGAATCGAGATGTGGCCAGGCGACATCGACCGCGTGCGGATCGGCCCGGCCGTGGAACGGCTCCAATGTGTGGCGCAGGGCGCGTGCCCGGCGGGCTGCGCCGTCGCGAGCAAGTTCGCCTTCGTCGGACAAGGGCTCCTCGATTTCAGAACCCACATAGCGAACGCGGTAGAGCGCCGACTGCGTGCGCCGGCCACCGACGACAAAGTACATCGCCCCATCGGCCCCGAAATCAAGATCTGTCACGTTAAGCGGGCGGCCTTTGATGAAGAGCTCGCTGCGGCAGTCGTATCCCGCGCCCTGCGGCGTGAGGTGTACGGCAAACACACGCCCATAAGCCCAATCGAGAATAAACAATGCCCGGCGGTACGGCGGCGGAAAGTGGCTTGGCGTGGCGAACTTCACCCCCGTCGGCGAGCCTTTGCCAATGTTGAGGCTGCTGGGCGCCGCGTCGGGCGACCAGGCCGGCCACATTTTGGTGCCTTGCCGATAGCCGTAATCACCGCCGCTCACGAGGTGCAGCACGCGCGTCGGCCGGTACCAAGGCAAGCCCACGTCCCACTCCATGTCCGATTCGTAACTGAACAACTCGCCGTCGGCGTTGAAGTCGATACCGTAGCAATTGCGCAGCCCGCCTGCCACCAGCTCCCAACGCCGGCCATCGCGATCGGTACGCAGCAGATGGCCGCCGGGGGCGCGCACGTCGCTGTCGAACATGGCGGCGTCCCAGGTACAGCGGAGCAAGTGGTCTTCGGCAAAATGTCGCAACGGCGAACCGGGGCCGGGAAGATCGCCCGACAAACGCACGTTGTTGCCGTGAATCAGATAGATCATGCCATCGGGACCGAGCGCGAGGTCGTTTCGTCCGTGGCCGACGCCGCCTTCGGTTTCCCGCAGCAGGTCGCACCGGTCAAAACGATCGTCGCCGTCGGTGTCGCGCAGCCGATAGAGCGCCTTGGAATTGTTGGCGTTCACGTAGAGCGAGTCATAGGCGTGCAATAACCCGCGGCACTCCAGCAGATCTTCGTTGATCGTCTCGACCTGTATTTCGCCTTCTCCGGACGGAAACGTGAATCGCAACAAGCCTCGATCTTCACGCGCGATCACGAGCCGCCCCTGGGGATCGAAGTCGATACTGATCCAGGAACCTTCTTCGGGCAAGGCAGTTCGTAGCAGCTCGATTTCAAAGCCTTGGGGCACGGCAATCGTCGCCGGATCGGTGGCTTGTCCGGTGATGGCTTGCTTCCATTGATGATAGTCGTCGATTTCGCCCGTCGGATCGCCCCAAGGCTTGATCCCCAGCGGTCCGAGATCGATGGCGTGGCTCCAACCGTCGGCATGGAAATCCGGCGACTGCCAGCCGTCTTGCGGGCGCGTCGTCACCAGCCACGTTGCATCGCTGGAGAGCCACTGCCGCGAACCATCGGCGGCTTGCAGCTCCAGGCGAATTAACAAGCCGGCGGCTCCGGCCTCGTTTTTCGTTTCGACGGCAAGAACGTGCTCGCCAGGCGAAAGCGGACAGGTGAGGTTCGTCACCCTCTCGTGGCCGATGGCCTCGCCCTTGACCTCGCCATCGACGTAAAGCGTGGCCCGGTCGTCGGCCAACAGGAGGAATGATGCCTTTTCGACTCCTTCAGGAGCGGAGAACGTCTTGCGGAAACAGGCCCGTTGCGTCGCGGGCAGCGATTCTTTCGCCGCCCACATCCAATGTGGCCGAGGAGGCGCCGCCGCGCCGACCGAGACGACCGTGAGCAACACCGGAAATAGCGCTACAGTCCGAATCACACTGAACATCGGCAAACTCGCTAATTTGTTTCATTCCAAGCCTAGCAGAGAACGTCCGGCAAGCGTAGCAGCACGCAGCGACGGTGGTGTCGCAAATTTGAGTTGGTCGCTGGATGCACCGCATTGAGGTACGGTGGATCGCCACTCTGCGGGTGGATTAGCCGACTGCGAACTTTTTGGCGTCGGCGTGCTTGAATGCAAGACCGAGACCGGGCCGCGAAAGATCGGGGTGCAATTCGCCGCCGGTGGGCAGCAACACGCCGTCAAACAGCATGTGTTCAATGCGCTCGTGGTCGTGAAAGTATTCGATGGGGCGCAGGTTGGCCAACGTGCAACATGGGTGTACGTGCAGCGAGGGAGCGCAGTGTGCCGAAATGTCGAGTCCGAAGGCCGCCGCGAGCGCCGCACCCTGCAAGAAGCCGGTGATCCCGCCCGCCCGCGTGCCATCGACCTGCAGCACGTCGACGGCGCCCGCCTGAAGCATACGTCGAAAATAAAAGTGGTCGTAGCCATATTCTCCGGCGGCAATGTCCATGCCCGAGGGGGCCCGGTCGCGAATCAACCGCAGACCGTCCAAATCGTCGCTCGAGACGGGCTCTTCGAACCAGCTTACACGGAAATCGGCAAACGCCTCCGCCTGCGCGAGCGCCTGTTTTCGCGAGTACGCCCCGTTGGCATCGACGTAGATCTCCACCTGCTCGCCGATGGCCTTTCGCACGGCGGCCACACGGCGGCGGTCGGCCGCGGCATCGCGCCCGATCTTCATTTTCACTTGCTCGATGCCTTGCTCGGCCCAGCCGCCAAGTTGCCGGCAAAGCTCTTCTTCGCTGTAGGAGGTGAAGCCGCCACTGCCGTAAATGGGGGCGGCATCCCGCGCCGCGCCAAGCAGGGTCACGAGCGGCACGGCGAGCAGTTTGGCCTTCAAATCCCACAACGCACTGTCGACGGCGGAGATGGCCATCGAGGCGATGCCAGGCCGCCCGAGATTGCGGATGGCGTGAATCATTTTGTGCCAGGCCTCGGGCACGCGGAAAGCGTCGAGGCCGACTACCGCGTCGGCCAGCTTATCGCGCACCAGCGTGGCCGTCGCCACGTCGGCATAACTATAGCCGATGCCGCACTCGTCGCCGGCACGCGCCTCGACCAGCACCAGAGTCGTCTTCGTCCACTGGTAGGTTCCGTCGGACTCGGGCCGGTCGGTGGGAACGGTATAGGCACTAACATCGACGCTCTGGATTGCTTCTTCGACGTGCTGTGCAGCGACGGCTGTGACCATTTTCTGTTCTCCAGGCGAGTTGGGCGGTAGACCTCGGCGGCCGCATTCCATCGGCCGAGAAGATTGCAGCGAGAGTGCAATTCGAGTGCCGCTTCAATCCTTGGCAGTTGCTGCCGTCCCTTGCGAATCGACTCCGATCCCGCTAGCATTTCGCTTCATACGACGGCAGCACCAAGGAATAGGCAAGCGGAGCCACTCCGCTCGACGACG
>DASSFG010000763.1:0-4681 GCA_035694685.1 Pirellulales bacterium | reverse complement strand
GAAGTTCCACAATACCGGTCCGCCAAAGCCCGGCGGCGGATGCAACCGGCCCACCACTCGCCGACCGTTGCCGCCCAGATCGAAGTGGGTCGTCTTACCCGCGGGGAAGTTCGCCCGCACCAGGCAAGCCGAAGTCGCTTCCAGAGCGCCGTCGTCGACGGTCAGCATTAGATTACGACCGACACTCGCCCGACCGGGCAGCACTCGCTCAAAGACGAAGTGCCCGTCTTTGCCTGTCGTTGCCTCTTGCCGCGTGTAAATATGTGGCACCCCGTCGCCATACGTGTCAATAATGCCCGACATAATCATGACCGGCACGTTCGCTGCCGGCTCTTTACCAATGCGGAACGTCCCTTCCACTCTTGCCCAGGCCTGCAATGCGATCGTTTCGGGTAAAGTGTTCGCCGTCGCCTTGACATGCGCGAAGCCGCTGGGGTGCGTGATGACGAGCTGAAACTCCTGGTCCTGCGGCGGAAACTTGAAAACGCCTGCTGCGTCGGTGTTTTGCCGCGCGCAGTAGGTCGAGCTTTCGTCGATGTCGCCGTTCTCGACGGCAATCTGCGAGCCCGCCACGCCGAGCGCCACTTTCGCCTCCGCTGCCGGCTCGCCGGTCGGCGTTAGCACCGTCGCCGTCGCGTTCATTCCTTTTTTCAGCGAGAAGTCAATGGTGACGCTTCCTTCGTCGCTCTTGATGTCGCGCGACACCGCCGGCTGATAGCCGTCGGCCTCGATGCGGACAAGATGCGCGAAGTAGTCGTCGGTCTGGCGGACGCTGTACTTGCCGTCGGTGGCCGTGAACTGTTCTCTCCGCACCCAGTTCATGTGCGATTCGCTGGAGCGGATACCGGGAATGACGCGGAATTCGGCGAGCGGTTGTTGTGTTTCCGCATCGACGACGTTGCCCGAAACGACCAACGCGGGCGGCAACCGGAAGACGTACTCCTGGTCACGCGCGACGAGTGGCTGCTGAGCCAGTTGCATACCGTCGGGCCGGCAGAGGTCGGCCCGAAATTCGTCGAGCGGCGCTTCGTTCCATTCCCAAACGCCGTCCAGGTCGGCATATTGATTGACGTGGTCGAACTCGAAGTACTTGATCTGGCCGCCTCGCCAGCGTTGGAAAAAGACGCGCGCTTTGGGCACCGGCTGGCCTTGCTCGTCGAGCATGCGGACGCGGACATGTCCGCCGGGCTGTAATTGGAAATTGATGGGGCGCATATTGGGTTCGACGCGAACTTCTTTCATGTCGAGTGCCCGCCCGAGCGCCCACACGACGATCCGCGTCATCACCGGTTCGCAACCGATCAATCGGTACGTGCCGTCCTCACCGCTCGTTGCTTCGCGCTTATCGTTAAGAAACTTCGTGCGCACCAGCGCGCCGGCGATGGGATTGCCCGATTCGTCGGTGATTTTGCCCGTGACGAACAACCCGGCCGATAACTTAATGCGCGCGCTCGGCTGACCGCCGGAAATGATCCCAAACTCGCTGCGCGTCAACGATCTCCGCAAGGGAAGAAAATCGGGGTGATCGACCTCAACAAAAACTTCTGGCTTGGATGCCGGCACGCTGTCAAATCGCCATTTGCCCGCGGCGTCGGTCTTCAAATTCGTTCCCACGCCAAGCTGCCGAACGTCGCCCGGACGTTTCTTAAACTCGATGCTCGGCTTCACTCGCACGCCCTCGATCGGTTTCCCGTCGCCATCGACGACAACGCCGCCCACCGACCAGCCGGCCTCCAGCTCGGCGGTGAACTTTGCGGGGACCGGCTCGGGATGGGTATCCGACGACCAACCCGCCCAATAAGGACCGAAGCCGGGCGTCGTGATATCCACGTTGAAGTGACCGGGCGCCGGCGGGCGTTTAACTCGCAGTCGGCCGGCGTCGTCGGCCGTCAGGAACGTTCCGTATGAACCGTGCTTGACGAACTTGCCCGTCAAAACTTGCTCCGCGGTCAGATTGGGATCGGTGCGGATCTCGACCTGCGCCTGCGGCACCGGCTTACCGTTCGGACCGACGATCAATAGGTCGAAGATCGGTTCGTCGCCCGCGTCGTCGCGTTGCGATTGGTCCTTATCGTTCTTGGCGGACGCTGTAGCGATCGAACTCGGCTCGGATTCGCCATTGCTGGAGGCTCGTAAGTACGGTAGCGTGGCCAGTGCCACAATGAACAGCCCACTGACAGTCCACCGACTCAACCGAGGTTGTCTGGGCCGCTCCAGGTCGAGCAGCCGGCGGACGCGGCGAAAGCAGGCGGCGCGCGTCCCCAAGCCGAACATACCCACTGCGCCGCTCATTCCGTGGGGGCGGTTGGCAAACCGCAGGATCTGCAGGAACGCGTCCGCCGGTTCCGCGACGGGATCCTCGGCGAGTGCGGCGGCAATGTCATCGCAGGCATATTCGCGCAGCCGGTCGGCCAGACGATTGGCGATCCAGACGACCGGGTTGAAGAAGTAGAGTACGGCCGCGCATCGCTCGAGCGTCAACGCCAGCATGTCTAATCGCTTAACGTGGGCCAGTTCGTGCAGCAATACCCAGCGCAGTTGACTTGCGGTCAGCGCCGAAGCAACACCGCGTGGCAGAATGATGGTCGGCCGGATCACGCTCGACACCGCCGGCGCCGGCAGATCGTCGCTTTCAACGAGGCGGACGGTTGCCGTCACGCCAGCACGGCGACACAGCTCTGGCAGGTCGACGCCCAGCCGCGCGGCGTCGATGCACGAGAGCCGCTTAACAGCCGCACGAAATCGCAGTTGGCTGACGATCGTCCAAGCGAACAAGCAGCCGACCACAAACAGCCAACCGATCATCAAAGCTGCCGTAAGCGATAGCCGCGGCGACGGGTCGACGACGCCATGCACGGCAACCGGGCTCGTGGCCACCATCTTGCCCGGTTCGCCGGACGATGTTGCTTCTGCGCTGGCAATCGCCGTCGCGCTGGCGCTCGGACTGTGATTGGAGACGCTGCGATTTGAGACGCTGCCAGAAACGTCGTTTTCCGCTGCACGGGCGAACATGGCCGGTTCCGCACGTTGCCTCTTGTTCGCAGAGTCGGACCACGCCATAACCAGCGCGGAAGGCGTCCACCTTGCCACACGATCAGGCGCCGGCAAGCTGACCGGCACCAGCAACTTCAACGTCACGAGAAGAAACAGACAGTAGCCGACCTGCGGCGCCACACGCTGGCGGACCGCCAGCCATGTGAGGCTTGCAAACGCGAGAAGCGCCGCCGAATCGAGCGACGCGGCAATCATCCAGGCGGCCCAGCGACCACTCATGCTATTGGCAAAGTCGAGAATGGCGTTCATGAGCGTGTCCTCCCATCAGGTTTCCGGGCGCGTTTCGATTCGGGCGGCTTTTTGAGTGACTGCTTCTTGGCGTCGATCAGCGACTGCAACGCATCGAGGTCGGCTTCGCTGAGCGACGTTTTTTCCACCATGCGGGCCAAGAGCGGCCCCGTGGCGCCAGCCACGGCATTGGTGAACAGCGCATCGGCGGCCGATTCGAGGGTTGCCAGGGCGCCCTTGAGCGGCCGATACACAAACCCGTTTCCGACCGGCGTGGCCGACACGTAGCCTTTTTCGACGAGCCGCCTGAGTAGTGTTTTGACGGTGGTTGGCGTCCACGAGTGCCGCTCTCCGGCGACGGAGTAGACCTCGCGGGCCATCGCCTTCTCTAGTTCCCAGACGATCTTCATCACCTTCCATTCCGCCTGGGAAAGATTCTTTTGATCCGCCGTCATCTAGGTTGCCTCCGGGTGAAAGCTGCGCGACAAACTCGTGACCGATGCCGTCATCCGGCAGCTCGCCAGCGCGCCACGGTTTGAATGTAGACGGATCGACTACAGTTGTCAACACTCCGGGTGCAAAATCAAACTGGTGGTTGCTGCATCCGCATCGGGTGGTCTTCACCGTTCTTACAACGCCGGATCGCCGGTATTGAACATGGCAACGCTCGTCACGGCTTCAAAAGTGTTGACATAGCGCAGGCTGCTGGAGATCACGTGAAACTCCGCCGAGCCGCCCGTACCGTTTTTGCCGACCGGATCAAAGGCGATGTTCTCTCGATGTTCGATGATCACTCGGTCGCCATTCTCCAATTCAGAGCGAATTGGCGGAACGGCACTTGCCGCAGCAATCGCTGAACTTCGGACTTGATGATTTCCACTCGCATCGTTCGCACCCTTTGGTTAGCCCTCGTCCGGCGCGCGGAACCAGGGAGTGAGCGTCGGTTCGTAAGAGAGGATTTCGTCGCGCTTGAAGTAGAGCTCGATCTCGCGCACGGCGGCTTCGGGGCCGTCGGAGGCGTGGACCAGGTTCATCTGGCGGCTGGAACTAAAATCGCCGCGGATCGTGCCGGCCGCCGCCTTCAGGCCGCTGGTGGCGCCCAGCATCTCTCGGACGACGCGGATCACTTCCAGGCCCTCGATGATCGCCGCCACCACCGGCCCGCCGGTGATGAATGCTTCGAGCGCCGGGTAGAAGGGCTTGGATACGTGCTCGGCGTAATGCCGCTTGGCGAGTTCCGGCGAAATCTTGATCAGTTTCATCGCCACCAGGTTCAGGCCCTTGTCTTCGAAGCGGCTCAGGACGCGCCCCACCAGCCGCCGTTCCACGCAATCGGGCTTCAGTAAAATCAACGTTCGTTCCATTAAGATCCTCCAAATTTCCAGGGGCATCTATTGTA
>DASSFG010000762.1:0-20124 GCA_035694685.1 Pirellulales bacterium | reverse complement strand
GCCCTCCTTTCTCTCCGTCTATAGTCGTGGCAGCGCGCAAGTTGCAGGCGAATCACGAAAGCACGAAAAACGAAAACACGAAAGGGCTCAATCCAACGGCCTGAATTATTGTGCCCGCGAACGGTTATGCCGATGGAGCGCGGTGACTTCTTTGGCGCCATTCAAAGCTTCGTAGGGATCCAGTTCTATGCTGCCGCCCTTGCTCCTTTTTCGTGCTTTCGTCTTTCGTGATTTCGTGATTCTAGCCGCCAATGATGGCCGACTGGGATAAACGTCGGCAACCGCCGGACCAGTTTTGCCACGTGATGCGAGAAACGTATTCTGGCGTCGGGACGGCCGGCGTTTCAAATTCAACCGGTGAGAGTGCGAAGCGACCTTCCACCGTTTGCAGTATGGAGGATGACCAATGAGCCGCCGTTTTCAGTTTAGCTTGACGCTATTGGCATTAAGTCTGTTGTTCCTCCCGTTCGACGGATGCCTGACAGTCCTGAACGCAGAACAGGATGCCCCGCCTGTCGAAGCTCAAGCAATCGACGAAATTCAAAAATTGGGTGGCGCGGTCTGGCGGCAGCCTTCACAGGGCCGAGCGGCCTGCCTTCTCACCTCCGATGCCGGCCTCAAGAAAGCCGTCGCCTATTTGCAGAAGCTCCCCGATCTTCGGCTACTCTCCCTCAACTTTTCTCCGATCGGCGATGAGGGACTCGCTTCTCTGAAGGATCTGCCGCAGTTGCGGGTGGTGAATCTGAAGGTCACGCACTGCACCGACGCCTGACTTCGACACCTGGAAAAGATGCCGTGGCTCGAGGAAATCAAACTCGTGCTTACTGGTGGTTCGGACGAGGGCGTTGTCGCCCTCCGCAAGGCATTGCCAGACACCAAAATAGTGTATAGCGGACCAGGCAATACCGCCGCAGCGAATCAATTACGTGGTGAGTGGCGGGGCAAACGGATAATGCCAGCCAGCGAAAAACAGCCAAGCGAAGAACAGGTGCTCGTCGTGTCGGGCAACGACATTGCGCTGGGAATCGAAGCCGGCCGTTTCAAACTAGACACGGACACCGAGCCCGCAACGATTGACATAAACATGAGCGACACCGTGTTAGGAAACAACACGCCCTGGAGCCGGTATCTGGGCATTTACCGTCTTGAGGGAGATACGCTGACGCTCTGCCTGTCGGCCGTTTACGGCGGCCGGGCCACGCGTCCGACAAAGTTCTCGCCTGCCGGCTTGCGCGGCTCGATGTACGTTTTTCATCGCACGAAGGAAGAAGCTGGCGAGGAAAGGAAACCGTAGACGTCAACATAAAGTCGCCGATGGCACGGGGTCGAAAAACAGACGAGGAGCCTGACTGGATGAACCCTGGCTGTCTAGGCATTGCGATCGGCTTGCTCTTGCTCTTAGTCTTTGCTCTTTGCCTTGCGTTCGTTGGGATGATTTCAAAATGACCCACTACCCGAATTTGGCCGAGCTCCGGCTGGACCGGCACTGCCGGTGAGAACCACGGATAACTCGGATGGGCACGGATAACCTCGGCGCCGTGAGCCATCGGCGTAACCACCACCATCAGGCCGCCAATGAAAACAAGCGGACCAGCAAGAGGGCATTTCGCGGCGCACTTCTGAAACATGGTTGGTTTTCCTCCGTCGCGCGTATGGGCCGTGTGGGGAGAATCCGAGATTGGCGATCAGGCACCGACCACCATGCCGCCTATATTCGGCAGTTGTTTAATTTTCGGCGGGGTGACGTTGGCTGTGGCGGCGTCGGTGTATCTCATCACGGCCGCGACTGCCCTATCGCCCAACGCGCCGAATCTTGACAATCGCCGATACCTGCCTGCAGTCCCAGAAATGATTGACAAAAAGATTACTGACAGAAAAATGCCTTGATCACTCTCTTAAATTCAAGCGGCCGTGCGACAAGAACCGTGAACGAACGACTTGTTCCTTGACATCCGACGCACAATCGGCTTTGCTCTCATAGAGTAAGACACCTCATCCATCGGCCACACCATGCACGAACTGACTCGCGAACTGTTTGTCAAAAACGACTCAAAAATCGTCCTCTTGGTTGCCGATGGCCTCGGCGGCTTGCCGCTGGAACCGGGCGGAAAGACCGAGCTGGAAACCGCCAACACGCCCAACCTCGACGGGCTGACCAAAAAGGGCGTGTTGGGGATGAGCATTCCCGTGCTGCCGGGCATTACGCCGGGAAGCGGCCCGGGCCATCTCGGACTGTTCGGCTATGACCCGCTAAAGTACGTCATCGGCCGCGGCGCGCTGGAAGCGACCGGCATCGGTTTTGACCTGGGAAAGAACGACGTGGCCGTGCGCGGAAACTACTGCACGCTCGACACGCAAGGCAACATCAGTGACCGTCGCGCCGGCCGGATTGCCAGCGAAGAAAGCGCCCCGCTGGCCAGAGTGCTGGCCAAAGTAAAAATTCCCGGAGTCGAGGTGTTTGTCGAGCCGGTCAAGGAGCACCGGTTTGTCGTCGTGTTTCGCGGCGAGGGACTGGGTGGACACGTACACGACACCGATCCGCAAAAGACCGGCGTACCGCCGCTCGATCCGGTCGCGGCTGACTCCGCCAGCAGCAAAACGGCGGAGGCGGCCCGCGAGTTCGTCAAGCAGGCTCGCCAGCTCTTGGCCGATCAGCCCAAGGCCAATGGCTTGACCTTGCGCGGCTTCGCCGCCCGTCCCGCTCTACCGACTTATGAAGAAGTGTATGGCCTATGCGCTGCGGCCATCGCCGTTTACCCAATGTACAAGGGCCTGGCGCGGCTGGTAGGCATGCAGATCGTCGGCAAGGCCGAAACGCTCAGCCAACAGATCGACGTGCTGGCCGAAAATTGGCGGAACTTCGACTTCTTCTTCCTGCACTTCAAGTACACCGACAGCACGGGCGAGGACGGCGCGTTTCAAAACAAAGTGAAACGCATTGAAGAATTCGACGCCATAATTCCTCGCGTCACGGCGTTAAATCCGACCGTGCTCATCGTGACGGGCGATCACAGCACGCCCAGCCTGCTCAAAAGCCATAGCTGGCACCCCGTGCCCACGCTGCTGTACTCTGCTTGCTGCCGCAGCGACGATTGCCAGACCTTCTGCGAGCGCGAAGCCGTCCACGGCGGCCTCGGCCAATTCGAGGCCAAATACCTCATGCTGCTGGCTCTAGCCAATGCCGGACGATTAGGCAAGTACGGGGCATAGGTGTATGCTCGCCGCCGTAGCAGACGGCGACCGATGCTTAATCGAACGCTAAGCGATTCCCGCGTCGCCAAAGTCGCGAGCGGCGTGCATGACGCGGACAATGTCGATCGGGGATCGACCTTCGCGCGTACGGTAATAGATCGAGTAATTGCCAGCGCGAAAGCTTCTCAGCCGCGCACCAAGCTGTGGCCTCGCTTCACCGAGCAAAGGTTGAGAGGCCAGTAGTGAGAAGGTTTGTTGAAAGCGATCTATGAGGCGGTCAGCGGCATTGGGCCGATCGCGTGCGACGTACAGCCAAATCTCATCCAAGTCGGCTTGAGCGCGTAGGCTAACGTGATAAGCGCCGCTCATCAGCCACCCGGCCGCTCCTGATTCGTCGATGAAGTCGCTTCAAGCCGTTGCCTGCCTCGGGCTTTAATCGCGTCAAAAAATTCCTGCTGGCTGGCGGTATCGTCGAGCAAGATGGAATCACCTCGGTCGAGCTCATCAATCCCGATCTGGAGGTCGTTGCGCAATGCATCCAATTTGCGCTCGCGCTCCTTGAGCAAACCCAGGGCGGCAGCAAGCAGCTCCTGCTCTGAGCGATATTTGCCGCTAGCAACCGCATCGGCAACGAAAGGTTGGAACTCGGCGGGTATCAAGGTGGTCATAACGCCTCCATTTTGGCACGCATATCGCGCCATGTCCAGCTTGCCAAGCGAACCAAGAGCCACGATCGTCCGTGGATTAGGCCAATGCCGCGCACTCAATTCACCCTCCGCGCGTTGCTGGTGGCCTCGCTCGTCGCGTCAACTAATCGTCAAACAACTCCTGTGTCCGCTTCTTCTTTTCTTCTTCGGTGGCTTCCAGCACGCCGCTTTGCAATTTGACGATGGCTTTGAGCTGATTGAGCACGTCGACAAAGTTTTCCCACTGCGCCATCTGCTCCAGAATCTTCGTCATAGTATCGACTACCTCTGCTTGTAATTCGCGGGCTTCGGCGAGCGGTTCGACGGCGTCTTTGGGACCGGAGGCCACCGCTTCGAGCGCGACGCGGAGGCGCGTCATCGGGTCGCCGTGGAGTTGACGGATGGCGCCGATCACCTTGGTTTGCAGCAGATCGCGGGCCTGCTCGCTGCCGAGATCATTGAGCGCCATCTCCGTAAGCGAAATCTCCAGCCGGTTGGCCACCTGCCATACCTGCCGGGCCACAACCTGATGCTTGCGAACCAGGCCATAGGCCGCCTCGGCGGTGGGAATGACGGCCAACGGCTCGGTTTGCGTTTTGGCCATGTCGAGCGCCGCGGCAAACTTGGCCCGTTCCGCGCGTTGCCGCATGAGGATTTCGTAGAACAACTCTTCCGGCGTCACAACCTGGAAGCTGAGCCAACGTGAAGTACCGCTCTGCGGCCCCTGGATGCGGTTGTCGCTGGCCTGCCCGCGAAGCTTCAACAGCGTACCGGGCGCAAGCAATTGCTCACTGAGCGAAAACGACGGCTGCTGGTCGATCTCGGTCGGCGGGGCGTCGGGCGAAAACGGCGGCAGTTCGACCGCGATACGCTGGCTCTTCGTCTGCGGCTTGTCATCTTTCAATGAGGTCGCTTCCATTTCCACCGTCACCGCGGTAATGCCAAAATCGTCGGCCGCGTGTAGCGCCAGCGGAATTCGCGCTTGGGACGTCACGCGGCGTCCCACGCCCGACGAACGAATGGAAACGCGCGGCTCGCGGTCGATGAGCAAACCGATGGAGACGAAGTACGGCTTGGATGCCAGTCCGCCTTCTAGCCCGATCAGGTTCAGCTCGAAAGTTTGTGCCTGTTTCATCGTCCAATGCGCCGCGTAGTGCGTCTGGTCTTTCCGTTCGAGCGGCGGCGCCGGGCCTTCTTTGGCCGTCAAACGGGCACCGCTCAAAGGCACGCTGGAGGTGACTTCGAGCAGTAGCTCCGTGTCGGGCAAGAACAGCAACTGCGAGTCGCCGCCCTCCGACGAGTGCGTTTCGGTCTCTTCGCGGCCCGGTCGGCGAGCATATACCACCAGCGATTGCACGGTCGGCCGGTCGACTGGCTCGACGCGAACTGGACCGAACCAATCGTCGCCTCCGCTGATCGACACGTCGAACGGCTCGCTCACTTGCGGAATTTCATAACGGAAACGGGCTTCGCTATAGCGGGTGAAATTGCCCTCCTTCATCGGCCCATCGGCGGGCCAGTAGCGTATGCTCACCGTTTCGGGAGTGGCCGGCTGCGGCGGTCGAGGCGAGGTTACCTGTAGCGTTTCTCCGCGGCCCGGCAGGCTCCAGTTTCCTGACTCCCCGGCGAAGTTAGGCGCCGCGTCGACCTCCAGCAACAGCGATTCGCCGCGAGGCGCCAGCAACCGCGAGCCGTCGCCGAGGCCGACCAACGCCAGGTAGTTGTGCTGCGGCCAGCGTTCGTTCGATCCCAGCAACCAGCGGCGCGCCCACAATTCCGCGGCGTCTGGAAAGCGATAGACAAAGCCCGCCACGATCGAGGCAGTGATGACCAGCAACAGCAGCATCCGCCCCCGGACTCGGGCGTCTAGCGCCGCGCCAAGATCAGTCCGCTCCAGCACTTGGGCTTGTTCCATCACCGCGGCTTGCACCATCGACGGCGAGGCCGTCACGCGGCCTTCAATCAGTTGAGGCAGTTGCAGGACGGAAGCCACTCGCTGGCCCACGCCTGGACAGCGCCGATCAATCAAGGCTGCGAGGTCAAAGTCGTCGAGCCGCACGAGTAGCGGGGTGACAAGGCGCCGCCAGGCTACGGCCGCGACCAGCACGAGGGCTGCGGCAGCGATGCTCGCACGCACCGGCAAACTCAGGCGCAAGAACCAATCGCCGGTCAGGCTGGCGGCGGCGAACAAGAACAGCGTCGTCCAGGTCCAGGTAAAGCCCACGAGCAGGGTACGTGCCCGGATGCGGCGTCGCACGGCAGCCAGTCGCCGCCGCACCGCCGCGCGTGGCGGCCGGAGTGAATCGAGAATCGTATGCGTATCGAGTGCCAAACTCATGGCGATTGGGGATATTCGATTTTCGATTTGAATTGATAACGTGCCGCATTGCCGAGTCTACACCGAACGAGTATCGCGCCGCTATAATGCGGCCAGGCGTTTTTTCGCAAAGGAGCCTGCGCATGAGCGATTGGATTGAAGAGGGCAAGGCGGCGCCCGATTTCACGTTGCCGGCCGACGACGGCAAGAAGGTCAAACTGAAAGACCTCCGCGGCAGCCCCGTGGTGCTCTATTTTTACCCGCGCGACGACACTCCGGGCTGCACGCGCGAGGCGTGTGCGTTTCGTGACCGGAAGCAAGAATTGGTGAAACTGGGCGCCAAAGTGTTTGGCGTCAGCACCGACGACGTGGCCAGCCACGTCAAGTTCCGCGACAAGTACGAGCTGAACTTTCCTTTGCTGGCCGACGTCGATCACAAGATCGCCGAAAAATACGGCGCCTGGCAAGAGAAGAACATGTACGGCAAGAGGTCGTGGGGCATTCAGCGCTCGACGTTCTTGATCGACGCCAAGGGCGTGGTCCGCAAAGTCTGGAAACGCGTCTCCGTGGACGCCCACGACGAACAGGTTATCGCCGCGCTCAAGGAGTTTGGCGACGCAGGCAAATAGCAGTAGCCAGTCATCTCGTTTAACCGCAAGGCCAGCGGCCTGCGCGAGGGCAGTCCTCGCGCAGGCCGCACCCAGAGGGTACCCGCATGCGGTTAAACGATCCACCCGTTCGCCTGTCGCAAGTTGCCGCGTCTCACGCTTCCGCCAAACCTAGTTGCACCAGCCGGCGATAGAAACGCGGCCGGGTCATGCCGAGCAAACGGGCGGCTTTCGTCTTGTTGCCTTTGGCCCGCTTGAGGGCCCGGACGATCAACTCGTGCTCGATCGTCGCCAGGTACTGCTCCAATACGATTGTCTCCTCGACCCGCGCGGGCCGCGCGGTGGCCTGGCTGGCCAACGATAGTCGGGCAGGCAATTCATGTGGCAAAATCAACGGCCCATGAGCGAGCCGGTGGGCCTCGGCGATCACTGCTTCCAATTCGGCCTGGTCGCCCGGCCAGGGATAATCGGCCAAACGGTCGAGCGCTTCTGGGGAGCAGCCTCCGAGTTGTTTTGTCGAACGCAGGTTGGCCTGTTCAACGTACCACTGCGCCAACAGCGGCAGGTCAGCCAGCCGCTCGGCCAGCGGCGGGAGCGAAATCGTCACCGTACTTAACAGGTACGCCAGATCGCGACGGAACAAGTCTCGTTCGGCAAGCTGCGTCAGGGGCGTGCGCGACGTACAAACCACGCGCGCCGCAATCACGCCCGAAACCACCGCGCGAAACAACTCGCTTTGCGCGCCTTCGGCAAGCGTGTCGATTTCTTCCAACAGCAACGTGGCCGGACGTTCGCCGGCTTGCCGCGACCGTGAAAGCGTCCGCAAGGTGGCCTGCAGCAATTCAACGTCGAGCAAGGGGCAGGCCAACGGCACCAGCGGCCCGACCGTTCCGCGGCCATCGCCATGGTGAATCGCCCGTCCGACGTGCTCGCGGCGGCTGCCGGTTGGCCCGAGTACCAAGACGTGCGCCGAACTGGCGGCGGCCAGCTTGACTTGTGCCCGCACGCGACGCATGGCGGGGCTGTCGCCGATCAGCCGATCGACGTGATAGCGCATCGCCAACCGGCCGCGAAACGCTTGCAGCCGAGCGTGCAGGTGCGTGGCCGCCAGCTCTTCGGTGCCCTCCGGCGCTGCAGTGGTATCCTGAGGCGAAACCAGTGCCAAGACGGCTGCGACCGTTTCGTCGGCGGACGACAACGGAATGAACTCCACCTGGCGCGACGGCTGTTCAGCACCGCCGGGCAACACCAACGGGGCCTTTAATCGGCTGCCGGCAAAAGCCTCGGGAGGCGGGCAGAGCGCCACGGCAACGGCGGCGGCGCCGGTCAATTCCGCGGCGGAGCTGTAGCGGCATTCCTGGCCGACCAAGGCGGCGGCTTCGCTGCCCACCCAGTGCGAGCAAGCGTCGTTGACGAACACCATTCGCCCCGTGGCGGCAACCACGTAAAGCGGTTCAGCCACGGCGCCCAGCAATTTGCCGAGCTCGTTGGTACTGGCACGTGAGGGAGGCATGGCGGCGGAGGGATCCTCAGAGCATGATAATGCCGGCCATCAGCACGACGGCGACAACCGTTTCCGCCAGTCCCGCGGCCTGCAGCAGCTTGGGATCGGCCTCGGTGAGAAATTCCTTAAATTGCCGTGGAAAGACGCTCAACACAAATCCCTCGGCCAACAGCAGGGAAAGGGCCATCACGGTCAACCAACGCGCGGGTTCCATCAATCGCGATTATGATAAAATGAGGATTCGTTGAGGGCTGGTTCTCACGGCATATAATCACGGCTTTTCCGCGGCAAGACAAGCGGCTTTCTCCACTATGGCACAACTTGGCGTCAACATCGATCACGTGGCGACCGTGCGGCAAGCCCGGCGGACGTACGAACCCGACCCCGTCTGGGCGGCCGCCTTGGCCGAGCTGGGCGGGGCTGACGGCATTACCATTCACCTGCGCGAAGACCGCCGCCACATTCAAGATCGCGACCTGCGGCTGCTGCGCGAGACCGTGACGGTGAAGCTCAACCTGGAAATGGCCTGCGCCGACGAGGTCGTGGGCATCGCCTGCAACCAGCGGCCCCAACAGGCGACGCTGGTGCCCGAAAGCCGCGAGGAAGTCACGACTGAAGGCGGCCTCGACGTGACGGGGCAACGCTCGAAAGTGGCCGAGGCCGTCAAGCGGTTGCACGACGCGGGCATCGTCGTCAGCCTGTTTCTCGACGCCGACGAGCGTCAGATTGAGGCGGCCCGCGACATCAGCGCCGACGCCGTCGAGCTGCACACAGGCCAGTACGCTCTGGCCGCCCCCGGACCGCCGCAGCAAGCCGAGTTGGAAAAGCTGGCGCAAGGCGCTGCCCACGTCGTCGAGTGCGGTATGACGTTGCACGCCGGCCACGGTTTGACCTACCGCAACGTCTGCCCCGTCGCCCGCCTGCCGCACATCTGCGAGCTGAATATCGGCCACAGCATCGTCTCGCGGGCCTTGATGGTAGGCTTTCAGCAAGCGGTGCGAGAGATGAAGGATTTGATCAAGTAGGGTGGGACAAGCGAGCGGAGCGAGCGCCGGCCCACCAGACGCAGACACTGACCTACGGCTAAATGTCGTCTCGGGGCGCTGCCGGTTCTTTCATCCTCCCTGCCCCCTGCCCGTTACGATTTGCCGGTCGGCCTGCTTGTTTGGTAGAATCAAGCTATGCCCGTGGTGAGCCTCGATATACCTGTTGAACTGCTGAGTGCCATGCGGCGATCACCGGACGAGTTTCTGCGCGAGATGCGGCTGGCGGCGGCGATGCACTGGTACGCAAGAGGTGCTATTTCTCAAGAGAAGGCGGCCGAAGTCGCCGGGTTGGATCGCACCGATTTCCTGTTGGCATTGTCGCGAGAGAAGGTGCCTGCCTTCGCCGTCGACTTAGACCAACTCCGCGAGGAAGTCAGCCGTGGCTGAACCGGCGGTGGTGAACGCATCGCCGCTCATCTACCTGTCGCGAGCAGGGTCCTTCGACCTGTTACAGGTTGCGGGTGCCCAAATTGTCGTCCCGACGTCGGTCGATCGGGAGCTTCGTCGGCGCGGTCAAAGTGATCCTGCCGTGCGGGCAATGGATCAAGCGTCGTGGCTGCAAACGGTTGCCGACCCGCCAATCCCTCAGCTCATCCAGGCATGGAATCTCGGCGCCGGTGAATCGGCCGTGCTGGCCTGGGCGCTAGCGCACCCCGGCGCCGAGGCGGTGATCGACGACCTTGCAGCCCGGCGATGCGCCACGGCGATCGGTGTGCCGGTGCGTGGAACTCTCGGCGTCGTCCTTGCCGCCAAACAGCGCGGCCTGATTCCCTTGGCTCGGCCGCTCGTTGAGCGTATGCGGCATTCGGGTATGCACCTCTCCGATAGCGTGATGAACAGCGCGCTGGCGATCGTCGGGGAGTAGTGTCAAGTATCGTCTTCTAGGGTTGCGGCAAGTTGTGGCTGTTTTTCGGCGAGACGAAGCGACTCGGTGCAGGGGAAGGGTCGTCAGCGGCTCAATGTGCCGCGGCTCCAAGGGAAGCAGGTGGATATCCTCGGCAAGCAGGTCGGCGGGAAAAAGCACGCCAAACGGCGCGGGGAGTGGCAGCTTGCCGAGACGCGACTTCAGCGCGATCTGCAGCAGGCTGATGGGCGACAGCCAACGTTCGTTGCTTATGTTTTCAATGGCCACTCGTGCAGTGCGGGACAGCTTCTTGTCGTTGGTTAGAAACCACAGCAGAATGTGCGTGTCGAGCAGCAACTTCATTCCATGTACTCGCGTAAGTCGTCGAGTGGCTCGTCAAAGTCGTCTGGAACGACAACCCGCCCTTCCCATCGGCCGGCTTTGGGGGTACCTGTAACGGGCGGCCGCTGGCGGCCTGGCACTAAGCGAAACGTCTTACCATCTTCGCCCAGAATTACAACGCTTTCCCCCGCGTCGGCCGCGGCCAAGAGAGCGTTCAACCTTTGCAGCGCTTCGTCAACCGAAACTTGAGTCATCTGCGCAGTGCCTTTCGAATATTTGACGTACCTGCGGTCGCTTCACGCTACATTTTAGCGCCGCGGACATACATCTGCCAGCCTCCGTCGATCCTTCAATCCGCTCCCGGTCGGAGCGAGGTTACGCCGGTATCTCATGGTGCGAGCACCTGCATCTTCGCCGGATCGGGGCGAACGGGAGGCGTGGTGAAATCGAGACCGAGTTTCTGCTCTTCGGCGAACCGGACGAAGGCCCAAACGGTGTTGAAGCGGCGGCCGTACCGCCTTTCCAGGTGATCGAGAATCAGTCGCCGCGCGGCGCCGAAGCACGTAGGGATCTTGAGCAACTCCACCAACTGCGTCGTGGTAAGCCGGCAGCCTCGTGCAGGGGGCTCGGCACCTTCGACGGCGCTTTTTGGCGGCGGCACAGATAGAAGGTCGTCGAATCGCGAGCCTTTGTAGAGTGTCCCGCCTCCAATCGCCGCGCACGCGTCGGAGCATAAGATTTGGGCGAGCAACCAAGTAGTTTCGGAGGCCGTGCGGTCGTCGCAGAGCGCGAGGCAATCCGCGAGCGCCGATTCAAAGCGAATGTTCCACAGGCCAGCGCGTACACTTCGAAGTTGAGCGGCCAGTTGTACTCTCAAAGCCGATTCGACGAGCTGTGCCGCATCTCGAGGATCCATTTCCGCCGTCAACAGCGTCATATTCCGCGGCCAAGGATCGGCCGCCCAGTAGTTTGCCCAGCCGTCTTGTCTACGTATCTCAATCATAGCGCGCGCCGCGTCAGTGCAGATTTGCGCCCGTTCAACTGGTTTCAACCTGGACGCGATCACGAGCACCGAAGTCGCGAGACCTTGAAGGTCATTTTCGCTGGCCACGGGAACAGTTCGCATGCTCTTAATCAGCGCGCGCGCCGCCTCGGCGCAGGCCGGTCGAGCTTCATCGGAGCCCATTTCCGCTGCAATCTGGGCCAACATTTTTGCGAGACCGCTCAGCATCGGCGCATCCGCCGTTGAACGTACTCGGTCAAGTACCAAATCGATAGCTTCGGCGCAAACTCGCGCGCGCTGGACGGGATCCATTCGTCGGACCACTGCAACGAACGCTGTCGCGTACATGGGAGAGTGGCCGGGGTCAAGAAAGAGCGCCTCCAAGAGGATTGTTCTTGCCTCGTCCGGCGACATTAGGGGCGCCAACGACGATAGCATAGAGCCAACGGTAGGGCCTTTGTAGTTCACTATATCGTCGCCGGCGCCGTACTCCTTGAGCAGTGCCACGAGTACGCGCACCGCGTCCCTACTGGCGTCGGCTGCATCGGCGGTATTCATCCCGGCCGCGAGCCGGGACATGCCATCGATAATTTCCCAAAACACCTCCGCATTTCCGATATCCGGTTTAGTTGTGCTCAATACGTGGCACAGCTTTTGTGTCACTTCGGCGCGGACGCGCTGTGCGTCAGGCTCCGCTACATGTTTGGCAAGAGGCGCCCATGCGCTTGCCAATCGCGCGAGGATCAACGGATCGGTTTCAACTCCAAGTGCCTTCGTCAGGACGTCGACAACGGGTGCACAAACGCGCGCGGCATCATCGGGTGGCAGCTTTCCCGTGATTTCGGCCAACATTTTTCCCACGTCGCCGTTCAAGGATCCCGCTGCCCGTACTTCGGCCTCGGCTAGAACACCCGCCGCTTCCTCGTAGACCTGCAGTCGCTCCGCGCGTTCCATACGCTCGGTGACGATGGGAATACCTTGCAAAAGTTCTGGCAACTCATATTGCAAGTCAGCCGTGGCAGACTTGCGCATTCGTTCGACCAGGATTCGTGCTGCATTTATACAGACATGCGCACCGGCGACGTCGTCCAACTTTGCCGCGACCGTCGATAAGCCGTAGACTAACACGTCGATCAGAAAATGCGGGCACACAGTGAGCGCTTCGGTTAATAGAGCGACGCCCTCGACGGGTTCCATTTGCATCGCCAAGTCGACCATGCTGTTAACTTGGTGGACATACTTAACATTCCCGAGGGACGACTGCTCGTTAAAGACGTCCTTCATTGGCCTTGCGGCCTCTCGTCGGACGCGCATTGCGCTGGGTCCATCCAGTCGTTTGGAGACGCGCGTCAGAGCAATAGCCAAATTCCACTTTGCTTCTAGCGATGTTGTTCGTTGCAATACGGCGTGCAGTACTCTTTCCACTCTTTCCGCCGCGGCAGGGTCCAGGCGATCGGCAATGCCCGCGATCACGTCGGGCGCCTCTCTAAGAGGGGCGACTTGCAGCCATTCTGCGATCAGGTTCGCGAGCGTATTCGGCTCCACGTGCGACTCCGCACGCCAAAAATGGTCAACGAGCCAAGGCGCGCGCGGCGATGCAACTGACTCGTGCGCTGCAGCCATTGCCTCCCGAATCACAGCGGTGCAGACTTCAGCCAGCGGACCGGGCTCTTCGACTAACTCCAGTCCGATCAAGCCGAATACCGCGCGATGATGGATTGACAGAGAGGTATCGATTACTCGCTCGGTCAGCAGTGCGGCGGCACGGTCGCGTTTCTTCAGATTCAGTCCGACGGCTGCGATCATCGCCGGCTCCGACCGAGCGCAAAGGGCCGGCGCCAGCTTTGGATCTTGAGCTCCCTCGTCGATAAACCGCAACCAGACCGCGTCGTCCGGAAGCGTGGCCACTTCCCAAAGAGCTTCGCGCTCGGGGCGGCTCAGAGGCTCCCCTAATGGCCCGTCAGGATTGAGAGGAGCGATTAAACTCCGCGCCGCCAATCGCTCGGCTTGTTCGCGGTCGGCAATCGCCTTGCGTTTCAAGGTATCCGCGTCGATTCGCGCCTCGCGCTCCGCGACCGCCAAATACGAGGAGACGCCCGTTCCGACGACCAGTGCCGCTGCCAGCGAAGCCGCCAGGCTGGCAATGGCCGGATTCCGCCGGCACCAGCGCCAAGTGCGCTCGGTGCGGCCCACGCGGCGGGCGGTGATCGGGTCGCCGCGTAGAAATCGGCGCAGGTCGTCGCGGAAGTCGGCGGCCGTGTGGTAACGACGCGACGGCTCTTTGGCCATCGCTTTGAGGCAAATTGTTTCCAGGTCGCGGGGAATGCGATCGTTCAACGTCCGCGGCGGTCGAGGCTCGTCGTGCAGCACCTGGTGCAAGAGCATGCGCCGGCTGCCGCGAAAGGGAAGCTCGCCGCTCAAGAGCTCATACAGCACCACACCGAGACTGTAGACGTCGCTGCGGCCGTCGACGCGCGCGTGGTCGCCGGCGGCTTGTTCGGGCGACATGTAGGCCGGGGTGCCGAGCACTTGCCCGTCGAGCGTGACGGTGATTTCGCCCTCGTCACGGCGGGCCAGGCCAAAGTCAGTGAGGAAGGGAACGAACTGGGGTCCGCCGGCCTGCTTGCCCTCGGGCATCGTGAGCAGGATGTTGCTGGGCTTGATGTCGCGGTGGATCACCTTCTGCCGGTGAGCGTAGTCGACCGCGTCGGCCAGTTGGGCGAGCAATTCTGCCGACTCGCGAAAGCCGGGCCGGCCGCCAGAGATTAAGTCGGCCAGCGTCAGACCTTCGATATAGTCGCTGACGATGTACGGTGAACCTCGCTCGTGCGCAATCTCGTGAACCTGCACAATGCTCGCGTGCCGCAAGCCGGCGGCTGCGCGGGCCTCGCGCAAGAACCGCTGGGTTTCCTCTGAATTGGCGAAGTAGTCGGCGCGAGGAACCTTAAGCGCCACGAAGCGGTCAAGCTCGCGGTCGCGGGCTTTGTAAACCTCGCCAAAGGCGCCGCGCCCCAGCAGCTCGATCACCTGGAACCGACCGAACTCACCCGCCGGCCGGCTGCTCTGGTAGGTGGCGGTCGCGTCGGGCTCGACGCGGAACGAGCTGCCGCAGTTGAGGCACGTCACCTCCTTGTTCCGCGGCTCGACCAACTGCACCTGGTTCCCGCAATGCGGGCATTTCAGCCGCTTTGCCCGATCGCCCGGCAGGTGTCGATGGTCCGCGTCGCCGTCTTGCGCCGCCTGAAACACCAGCTCCACAAGTTTCAGCCGTTCATCGAGCCAAGGCGCCAGTTCGGGCTGCTCGGCGACGGCCTGAGCCCGGTCTGGCCGCTCGCCGGCCTGTAGCGCCGCCAGAAACTCCTCGACGGCCGTTTGCAGCCGCGCTTCGATATCGGCCGGCGGCGGGCCGGGCAAGTCGGGCGAAGAGGATTGTTCGGTGTCCATCTGAGGTTATCTCCGCGACTTATTGCGGATGGCCCCGACTGAACTGCCCTAAGTATAGAGACACGAAAGCCAGACAGGCGACAGTTGAGCGTGACTTTGTTCTTTTTCAACGCATCTTCGAGGAGCGTGCGCGCGCTCGCCCCTGTTGGTCTACACATCTCGGGCGCCAGTCGCGGAGCGGCGACAGAGTATAGCCGTGGGCGCAAGCCCACGGTTCCGTTGCGGTAGGCTAGGCAAGCCGCGTAGCGGCGACATAGATGCCACGCGACGCCCTCTGTCGCCGCTACGCGGCTGCGCGAATCGTCGGCGCCTTGGTTCCGTGGGCTTGCGCCCACGGCTAAACTCTATCGTCCCTACGGGACTGGGGGACCGCAGCGGCCAAGTCGCGCCGTTCGGATTTCTGTAGGACAACAAGGTGCTCGCCCTCTTGCCCGGCTTCTCCCGCAGGACGGCCGATCACACATGCCCTCGCAGCTTGTCGCGCAAACCGTCGAGCACGGCGTGAAACCGTTGCCGCACGGTTTCACGGTCGATGTTGAGGGCGTCGGCCAATTCACGCAACGAGCGGCCGGCAAAAAAGCATTCGTGGACGATCAGCCGATCGGTCGCGTCGGGCAAATCGGCGATGGCCGCACGGACATCATAAGCCGCCTCGGCCCTGGCGGCAGCGGATGAGGCTGTCGGATCTGCCGCGGCAGGTTGTGCCCCGTCGTGTGATGACGACGCCGGCCCGGCGTTGAGCGACAAGAGCGATCCGGGGGCACGCCGACGTTGGGCGTGCGCACCACGCAAGCGATTTTGCGCCAACCGCTGTACGATCTGTTCCAACCACGCGCGAAACATGTTCAGCTCTCGCTCGCTGTCGTCATGCCCGCGAAATTGCGCCAATTTCAACCATGCCTGTAGCGACGCTTCCTGCACCAGATCGCGACCGCTGGCATCGGCCCCGAGCTGCTTGCCATAGCGTCCCGCAACATGCTCCAGCCAAGGGCGCAAGTCGGTCAGCAGCCGGTCCATCGCCGCGCGGTCGCCCGACCGTGCCGCTCGGAGATCTTGCGCGGATAGCCGTTGTTCCGACATGCCTCTAAATATAAAGACACCCAATGACGGCAGGCGACAGCCGGATTACAAACCAGCCAATAAAAAATGTGTGTTTCGAGGCGCCTTTTCAGTTTATTGTTTGTGCAACCCTGGCGGCAAATGCCGTCGGTTTGCTGGAAGAACTCGCCGCGCCCATCCAAGATTGGCGGTTTGAAATCGAAATGATATCAGGAGGGCATTCTTCTGTTTCGTGGGAGATGGTTTCATGCATCAGGAGCGAATCATTCGCGTGGCCAATGGCTGGCCGATGTTAACTCTGAACCTCGGTGCGCTGCTGCTGGCCGGCGCCACGTTGTTGGGAACAGCGGCAGCCCAGTCGCTGTTTCTGGGAATCATGGGCGTCTTGATCGGCATCGCGGCCGTCATCTCGCTGGCGGGGCACTTCACGCTGCAGCCGAATCAGGCGCGTGTCTTGCTACTGTTCGGCGAATACCATGGCACCGTGCGCGACAGCGGGTTTTATTGGGCCAACCCGTTTTTCACGAAGCGGCTCATGTCATTACGGCTGCGCAACATGGAGACCGAGCGTCTGAAGGTGAACGACAAGCAAGGCAATCCGATTGAAATCGCCGCCGTGGTGGTATGGCGCGTCGAAAACACGGCCCAGGCGTGCTTTGACGTAGAGAGCTATGAACAATACGTCAAAATCCAAAGCGAGTCGGCGTTGCGGCACTTGGCCAATTCCTACGCCTATGACCACGGCGAGGAGCATGAGACGACGCTGCGCAGCGGCGTCGACGAAGTCTCGAAAGCCCTGCAAGCCGAGCTGCAACAGCGTTTGCAGCACGCGGGAGTCGGTGTCGAGGAAGCCCGACTGACGCACCTGGCCTATGCCGCCGAGATTGCCGGCGCCATGCTTCGCCGGCAACAGGCGGAGGCGATCATCGCCGCACGACAGAAGATCGTGCATGGCGCCGTAAGCATGGTGCAGATGGCCATCGACGACCTGGCCGAAAAAAAGGTGATCGAGTTTGACCAAGAGCGTAAGGCCGCCATGGTGAGCAATCTGCTCGTCGTCTTGTGCGGCGAACATGACGCACAGCCGGTCATCAACACGGGCACGCTCTACACTTGAGCCGGATGAAGACGCGCAAGGCATTTCTGTTGCGGATCGAGCCTCGGCTCTACGACGAGCTGGAAGCCTGGGCGCAGCAAGAAATGCGGAGCGTCAACGGGCAGATTGAGTTTCTGCTGCACACTGCGGTCGAACGCCGCAAGCGCGCCAAAGGCGATGAAAGAACCGGCGGAGCCACAGCGGACTCTCACGAGTCAGACGATCGATGAGCCACGGATCTCGCTGTCTCTATATCTCGGCACAGGTTCTGGTGAGGGATTCGAGTCTGTTCTCGGCCGCACTAATGGCCCGGCCCTAGCTCCGGTGATAGCAGAGAATCAATCGGCTGCCACGACGTTACTTGCAGGGAATAGCGCTTGCCCCGCTGTTTCTCATCAATTGAAATCGTCGAATCGTCTGGAACGAGCGCCGGCCCACCGTTTACGACAAGGAGACAAGGGGACAAGGAGATAACGGCAAGCTTGCCCAAGGCGATTCGACCCATTCTCCTTGTCTCCGTGTCCCCCTTGTCCCCTTGTCTTGCATGCCGGTGTCCGGCGAAGCGCAAGCTCGCTTGTCCCACCCTACGCCAGCGATAAAGTTATCCCGCCTTTTTATCGCCGGTATCGGCTTTGCCGCTGTCGCCGGGCTTGGCGTCGATCAACTCGGCAACCAGTTCTCCAAGCCGTTCGCCGCGTGCGCTGAGCGTGACGACCTTTCCTTGGCGGTCGACGAGCACCGCCATCGGGATCGCATTGACGCCGTATTTCTTAGCGAGGGGGTGGGACCAGCCACTCGTGTCTTCGCCGCCTTCGAAGAGAACGGGCCAGGGGATGTGCTTCTCCTCGATGAACTTCGTCAACGCGTCGCGTTCGTTGTCGAGACTGATGCCTACCACCTCGAAGCCGCGGTCGTGATATTTCTCGTAGACTTCCTTCACGTTGGGCAGCTCGCCGATGCAGGGACCGCACCAGGTGGCCCAGAAATCGATCAGCACGACCTTGCCTTTGTATTGAGAAAGGTCGAACTTGCCTCCGTCGACCAGCTTGCCGGAAATCGGCATCGGCTGGCCAACCAACTCCAATTTGCGCGCGGAGCCTTCGAGCTGGTCGGCGGCTTGCTGGATCATTGGGTCGTCGCTCTTGGCCAGCCGCTCACTCACCTCACGATAAAACTTGGCGGCTTGCTTTTCCTCGCCCTGAGCTTCAAGAATCTGGCCGACCGTGCGTCCCAAATGCCCCGCTGTAAGGAGGGCGTCCGGTTGATCGCTTTCCAAGAATCTCTTGATCGAGCCGCGCCCCAACTCGACCGCTCCGTCGCGATCGCCGCCGTTGAACAACAGGACCATTGCCGTGTAGGCCAACTTACCGGTCTCCGCACTCGGGACCGACGTGGGAAGAAACTCTTTGACCTCGGAAACGAACTCTTCAACCGCTTTCGCGTTACGCGGATCCAATTTCGCGAGCTTGTCCGACAATGATTGCAGCTTGATCAGACTAGCGATGGCGGGACGTTTGTCATTCTTGAGCTTTTCAGTAAGTGCGTCGAGCTTTTCAGAGGCGCCTTCTTCGCCCAGCCGCTTGAGCATGGTGAGCGCATCGAGTTCGGCTTTAAGCGCGGCAACCAACGTCGCGTCGTCGGCTTTCGCATCGCTGATGCGCTCGGCGGCCGTCACAATTGCTTCATTTACCTTGCGCCGATGCTCGTTGTTTTCCTTTCGATTCGTGCCGGCCGGTTTTGACTGTTGTTGTTTTCGGATGAAAGCAAGTAGCTCTTCCGGAGTGCCCTCCGGCACGTCGTATTGCGAATCGTCGCGCTGCTCGTCTTTTGCCTCGTCGGCAGCCCGAGCAAATGAACAAGCGATGAACGGAACGACGAGCAGAACGGCGAGCAGAGATCGATGAGAAAGCGGCGGCATGGCGTGGTGTCCTTTAGCGTGTCGCGGAACGATGACGCCCCACCCTAGCAACGTACTTGAAGCGCGGCGCGCTTGCAATATTCGGGAGCGCCGTAGGGTGGGACCAGCGAGTGGAACGACCACCCTACGTCAACCCGCGTAGATACTGCGGCCGCCGTCGACCGGCAAGCAGACGCCCGTGACGTAGTCGTTTTCCAGCAGGAACAAGACGGCATCAGCGACGTGCTGCGGACTGCCTTCGCGCTTGGCGAGCGTGGCGTCGATCACCTTGCGTCGCTCTTCGGCGGGCATTGTGTCAGGCAACATCACTGGCCCGGGCAAGATCGCATTCACCCGCACACGTGGGTTTCGCGTACCAAGCTCGACCGCCAGATCGCGCGTCATGGCGGGAATGGCGCCCTTCGAAGGAAAGTAGGCGGCGTAGTCCAAATACGGTCGCACCGTGGCCCAGTCGCCAAAGTTGACGATCGCACCGCCGCTGTTCTGTCCGACCATCACCAGGCCAACGTGCCGCGCGCAGAGAAACGCGCCCAACACGTTCGTTTCCAGGTGTTCTCGGACCAACTCGGCAGTGACTTCTTCGAACGGCCTGGCGTGCCAGACGGCCGCACAGTTTACCAGTCCGTCGATACGGCCAAACGCGTCCAAAGCCCGTGCCGTCATTTCGCGCACGGCGCGTTCGTCGCGCACGTCGCCAGACACCACAACCGCTTGTTTGCCATCGGCCCGCAGCTCTTCTGCGGTCGCTTCCGCCTCGGCGAGCGAAGTTCGGGCATGCAGCACCACACGATAGCCCTTTGCCGCCAAGGTGCGCACCACACAGTTGCCAATGCGCGGCGCGCCGCTGCCCGTGACCAATGCGACCGGCGATTCAATTCTTTCGCGCTGTAATTCCTGTTCGGACATTCGCTCGGTTTTGGTTCTTTTCGCTTTAGCGTCTAGTGCTTTGTCACAGCTTAATTGTCGGATTGGCACAGTAGGGTGGGCAAATGCCCACCCTGACCCGCGCGAAATGCGGTTTTGCGAGGCGACTCGCTTGATGGCAGTTTTGTTCCGCCACGACGG
>DASSFG010000761.1:0-6203 GCA_035694685.1 Pirellulales bacterium | reverse complement strand
TGGATGAGGCAGGCGAGGAAGGCCTGCTTGCCGCTGATCAGCGATGGCAGGCATTCAAGGACGATCGCAATCACTTGCGGGCCGAGGCATTTGACGACGCAGCCCCTCGCGACGCTCTCCCCTGGCGAGTGCGCGACCTCTGCAAGGCGTATAATTTCCCCACGGCGGCTCCGGCTGGCGGGGTGATCGGCATCGTGGAGCTTGCGGGCGGTTGGATGCAAGACGATCTCGACACCTTCTCGCAACTCAACGGCCTGCCGTCCATCACCGTTGACGATGTGTCTGCAGATGGCACGACGAATAACTCTAATCCGGACCCGAGCGCCGACGGAGAAGTTGCTCTCGACATTCAAGTGTCGGCCGCGGCCTATTTTTGCGCGACCGGAACCATGCCCAAAATCCAGGTGATTTGGGCCAGCGACATTGCACCAGCCGTCAAGAAAGGAATTGAGGTTGGTTGCGACGTGTGTTCGATTAGTTGGGGCGCCGACGAAATTAGTTGGGCTCAGAATCCCGGATCGGCCCAAGACATGGAGGCCGTCGCACTGCACGCCACCGAAAACGGCTGCATCGTTTTCGCCGCCGCAGGCGACAACAGTTCCAGCGACGGCGACCCCGGCGCGAACGTCGATTTGCCCGCCGCGTGTCCGCACGTGGTGGGCTGCGGCGGAACGACCAAAACTCGTTTTTCTGAAGTCGTGTGGGGTAACGGCCTAGCGGACGGGCAAGGCACAGGCGGCGGCTACTCGCGTGTGTTTCCTCTCCAGCCGTGGCAACTTAACATTCCGGCCGGCCCCGGGCGCATGGCGCCGGACGTGGCCGCGAACGCCGATCCCAACACCGGGTACTTGATTGTCGTCCACGGCCAGGAAGTGCAGGTTGGCGGCACGAGCGCGGTGGCGCCACTCTACGCCGGGTTGTTTGCTGCCTTCGGAAAGCGGCTCGGTTTCGTGACACCTACGCTGTACCAACATCCGGAAGCGTTCGTTGACATCACCCAAGGTTCGAATGGCAGTTATTCCGCGGCGCCAGGGCCCGACCCCTGTACGGGACTGGGGGCGACGATTGGTACGACTTTGGCCGCACTATTTTCCGGGTCAGCCGCATGCTCGTAAAATCTACCGAATAGACGACTTGGCCCGCGGCCGTTCATCCTCTGGCCGGTGATGCTTTTCTGGCCTGTGCAGCGTGACCTTCAGACGTTGAGGCCCAAAATGGGCGTTTCAACGGGGCGGCGCTATCCCAGAGGTTGTTTATACATACGGATAGTTACTGAAATGTACACGAATCAGCGATGTGTGTCGATTTGTTCACTGTTGGCACAGAACTCGCTGGGGGAATGAACGAGCTTGCTTGACGACCGCCAGAATGGCAGTCGCCGCGTCGCGGACTGGCAGGGGAGTGCGCCGCGCGCTGGGCCGTTCTTTGACATCTCGGATTTTTATGCTCAAAAAACGAGCGCCAGCCGCAATTCGGACGAGCGGAACCTGTCGACGACCCAAAAAACCGCATAGATGACACGATGTCATGCATAGATGACAAATTTTACCCCTAAAAACCGCATAGATTTGCATAGATCCCATAGATGGCATTCTATATATTTTCTATCGGGGGGCACGCAGCGTGGACTTACGGCCGTAACGGCAGGCGCCGGTGCGAAAAACGTGGCAGTCTTGCCCGCGGTTGGCAGTCTTGCTCGTCGCGCGGGGCGGCCGAAGACGTTTGGACAAACAAAAAACGTGGCAGTCTTGCCCGCGGTTGGCAGTCTTGCCCGCGGTTGGCAGTGTTGCCCGCGGTTGGCAGTCTTGCTCGCGGTTGGCAGTCTTGCTCGTCCGGGCCGAGCGGGACGAGAAATTTTCGCCCGTCGATGCATAGTAACTAATAGTAACTAATAGAGGCACGCGCGCGGGAGCGGGGGGCGATGGGTGTGGCCCCGTGTCGCGCTTGTTCTTTGACATTTTGTTTCCGGTCAAGTTCGCTCCGCGACAAGCGAAAGCGGCGATAAATCGCCGCACTCCAAAGCCGAAAAGGGCGTGAAACGCCATCCCGATAGACAGGGTCATGCCAAGGGTAGGAGCTGGCGGATGTAGTTAAGCGGATCGCGATCGGCTTTCACCAACGTGCCGATGCGGATGTCGTCGTGGGGCATGGCAACAGACCTCCTTGTAGTGCAAAGACCCTTACGATAGCCTCGAAACATGAAATTCGCCATCTGCAACGAAACGTTCGTCGATTGGCCGTGCGAGCGGGCCTTCGCCTTCGCTCGCGAGTGCGGTTATACGGGCATCGAAATCGCTCCCTTCACCATCAACACCGATGCACGGAAGATCAGCCCCCAACAGCGGGCAGAGGTGCGGCGGCAAGCTGAAGAGGCCGGGCTGGAAGTGGTCGGCTTACACTGGCTGCTGGCTAAGACGGAAGGCTTCTACCTGACGACGCCCGACGCCGCAGTGCGGCGAGCGACCGCCGATTACCTCAAGGAGCTGGCCAGGCTTTGCCATGATCTGGGCGGCTCGATCATGGTCTTTGGTTCGCCGCAGCAGCGCAATCTCTTGCCAGGAGTCGACCATGAGACGGCGATGAACTTTGCGGCCGAAGTCTTTCAAGCGGCCATGCCCGTGCTGGAAGAGCTGGACGTGACGCTGGCGGTCGAACCGCTGGGGCCGGCCGAAGGAAATTTCTTGCTGACGGCGGCTGAGGGCATTCGGCTGATCGAGATGGTCGGCTCCACGCATTGCCGCCTGCACCTCGATTGCAAAGCGATGTCGACCGAGGCCGACCCCATCCCGGCGATCATCGGCCGGTCGGCGCCTTGGCTGGTCCACTTTCACGTGAACGATCCGAACCGGCAAGGGCCGGGCATGGGGAACCTCGACTTCCGGCCCATTCTCGAAGCCCTCGGCGAGATCGACTATCGCGGCTGGGTCTCCGTGGAAGTCTTCGACTACTCGCCCGGCCCCGAGCGTCTGGCTCGCGAAAGCATCGACTATCTGCACCGGCTCCTTGAAGTGCGGTGAGAAAAGTCCAAAGTCTAAAGTCCAAAGTCCAAAGTCCAAGGGACATCGAATCATGCAGAGGGCCAAGGTTTTTCAGTACGGAGGCAGTCAGGCGATCCGCCTGCCGAAGGAGTTCCGGGTAGACGCTAACGAAGTTTATCTGAAGAAGACGCCTGAAGGTTTCTTGGTAATGACGCGCGATCCCTGGGAGCTATTCTTCGAGGGCGTTCGGGAGCTGTCGGACGACTTCTTTTCGGGTAGTCGCTCACAGCCGGTTCAGCAACAGCGGAAGCAGCGACGGTGATTTATTTACTCGACACTGACGCCGTCATCTTCCCGTGCGCGGCCGTAAGCCAGCTCGTCCGCAGACGCAGCGAAAGCGGGCGAAGCAGGTGACGTCATGAACTGGGAACAATGGTGGGAACAGCTCGCTGACTCGACGTGGCTCGAACGACAATTCTACGGCAACGAGGTCGTGTGGTGGTTGGTCGCAGTCGCGGCGTTTGTCTCGCTGCTTTTCCTATTGCGGCTGGTCACCAGGATCGTGCGGCGGCGGGTCGGCGCGCTGGCTGAGCAGACCAACTATTACGTGGCACACGCGGTTGTCGGTCTGGCCGGGGCCATCAAACCGTGGTTCCTCTTCGTCGTCTCGCTCTACCTGGGCTCGCTCAACCTCGAGTTTGGCCATAAGACCACGGGGTTCCTGCAATGGGTGACGGTTACCGCTCTGTTGATGCAGCTTGCCTTCTGGGCCGACGTGCTGATCACTCTCTTCCTGCGCCGCTACGTGCAGACGCGGATGGAAACCGACGCGGCCAGCGTAACCACCATGAGCGGCCTCAGCTTTTTTGGACGGTTGGGGGTCTGGACGCTGACGGTGCTGTTGGTGCTGCAAAACGCCGATGTCGAGGTCAGCGCGCTGGTGGCGGGGCTGGGAATCGGCGGCGTGGCGGTGGCGCTCGCCGCCCAGAGCGTGCTGGGCGATTTGTTCGCCTCGCTGGCGATCGTGCTCGACAAGCCCTTCATCCTGGGCGATTTCATCGCCGTCAACGAGTGTCTCGGATCGGTCGAGCACATCGGACTGAAGACGACTCGGATCCGCAGCTTGTCAGGCGAGCAGCTCATCTTCGCCAATGCCGATCTTTTGCACGGACGCATTCGCAATTACAAGCGGATGTACGAGCGCCGCATCGAATTCTCCTTCGGTGTCGAGTACGGCACGCCGCCCGACAAGTTGGCGACCATGCCCGACATGATTCGCTCGGCGATCGAGGCCCAGCAAACCACTCGCTTCGATCGGGCGCACTTCAAGTCGTTCGGCGCTTCGTCATTACTGTTCGAGGCGGTCTACTACGTGCTTTCACCCGACTACAACATTTACATGGACATTCAGCAGGCGATCAACCTCGCGCTCGTGCGGCGGTTCGCCGAGGCGGAGATTCACTTTGCTTTGCCGACGCAGACGCTTTACGTGCATCGCACGCCAGATCATTAGGTGTGCTCAAAATCCCCAGCGGCGGGCAGCGGCGGTCGTGAGCTCGTCAATGACGCGGAGCTCGTCGGGCGAAAAGTCGGTGGTGTAGTAGGCCGGCCGGCGAATCGTGGGAGCGTAGCTCTCCACGAGCTTGGCCGAGTCAGTGAGATCGCAATGACGAAGCACAGCGGAGAGCGTTTCGGCCGGCGAATCGCAAAGCGTTTCAAAGCGGACCACCAGCGTCGCGCGCCGCACGTCCGCGTCGGCGGCCAGAAGTTGATCGAGGTAGGAATAAACCATCGTCCAGTAGCGCGCCAGCCCGCGGACCTCGCCCCCCGCCTCCCAGTCGGCCACGATCCGCTCGACCTCGACCGAATCGCCGAGGTTCATCGGTCGGCGGTCGAGGCCAAATTCAAAATGCCCGGAACGCTGCATGTAGGCCAGCGACCTGGGATGATGGCGGTGCCCCTGGCAGAACCGCTCGTGCTGCCGCGCCAGCGACGCGACGTGGCCCACCGGCGATCGCACGGCAAGCACGAAGCGGGCATCGGGAAAAAGCCGCGCCAGGTAGGCCAGGCGAGCCACGTGATAGTTGGCTTTCGCCGCATAGCGAGTCGCATGTTCGGCCAACAACAATTTGCGAAGATGGTTGCGATAAAACGCCTCGAAGGCGGCGTCTCTCGCGGCCGCTCCCAGCACGTTGCTCGCCGCCGGGTCGTGGCAGTGGGGGAAGAAAGTCATCCACAGCATTTCTTCCAGCGCGTCGGGGCTTTCGGCGGTGATCATGATCCGATCGCGATGGGCGCGTTCGCGCGGCGCTCCGGCCCGCGTCTTGGCGGTGGCGCGGCGCCACCAATAGGGAAGCAAGACCAATGGATAGTCTTTGATGCGATGCGTGGCCACCGCGGGATGCGAGGAGATGACCTCGTGCAGCAGCGTTGTGCCCGATCGAGCCAGGCCACACACGAAAATAGGCATGGTGACGTCGACGCGTTTCAACGACTCGGCAACGGCGGTCGATTCCAAGTTTGCCAATCGCTGGAAGAGTCGCGGGTGGCGATCGACGAAGCCGCCCAGCCAATGGAGCCAAAAGGGAACGTCGAAGGGCGATGGCCCGGAGGCGGCGCCGGCCGCGGAACACTGCGGCGAGGTGTTTGACGACATTTCTCAGTGGCCCCCGCACGGGCCGCGCAGCCAGCCTTTTACAACGACAACCACCCGACATCTCATAAAGCCAGCGACGCGCTTGCCGAGGCGCCCTAGGAGACGGGTCGATCGTGGTCGGCGTCACGCGGCATCTGATCTGCATCGGCCGGTACAGACGGCAGCTCGGCGCGGCCTTCGCTTCGCTTACGCCTGAAATAGGCCCGCAAAGTCAAGATCGGCCATTGCAAAAACGCGATCAGTGCCGCACCGACGACGCCCAACAAGGCCAAGAAGTAGGGAACAAACTCAGGGCTCGGCCCCAAGCCCACATAAGCTACTAGAGGCGTCGGCGCGAGGTGCAACGCCGAGCTTGACAAGAAGAGCGGCAGTATGAAAAGACCGTCAGGGTAGTGCATGCTGGTGTCCGTCGAGCAAGGAAAGGTTAATCCGGGGAAGAAGTAGCGTTTTTCCCGCCTTCGGTTACACCCCGGTGCAGGGATCGCCCTGATTGAGCTTGCACGGTCGTCGACGCACGCTATACTCCCCGCGCCCATTCTGCCCTGATACTACGCGCGCTCGGAATGCCG
>DASSFG010000760.1:0-3010 GCA_035694685.1 Pirellulales bacterium | reverse complement strand
GACATGGTCCCACGCCCGCCGACGTCTGGCTGGTAGCGCCGGCCGACGTGCCGACGCTCGCTTCCACCGTCATCAACCGGCTGCTTAGTGCCCATCGGCCTGAGATGCCGCGCGTGGTGCGGGCAATGCATCGTGGCGCTGGCGGTCATCCGGTGCTTTTGCCGTGGGCCGCAGCCGCGCAGTTGGGCCGTCTGGCCCCGCATCAAGGCCTGAATCAGCTCGTGCGAGACTCACACGCAATCGAGCTGGAATGCGGCGCCGAGGCGCTCTGCGCCGACCTGGATACGCCGGCCGACTATGAGCGCCTGCGGGACGACCGCGATCGCTCGCGTCGCTCGCCGTAAGGGGACAGCCAGCCGGTGCTTGACACTCGAATTTGGCGCGGCTACGATCAAATTTTGAGAAGAAGGCTGCGTCGGGAAGGCGTCGCAAAGGCTATCGCCGTATTCAGTTCGAGAGTTTAGCGACTGCGAGCTGCCGAACTGGAAGCGGTGCTGGTGGTTCGTTGCGATGGGTTTTCCCCACCAGTGCGCGCGTGTGAAGGGGCGCCGTTGGTTGGCGTTTTTATCCTCGGCCGCCCGACGTTCTTATCAATTTATCGGACCTCATCCGACGGAACGACCCTGTGACGACCGTAGCGCGATCGGCGAGTGCTGGGCGGCGGGTGGCGAAAACTCCGCCCGCGATGAAGGTCTCGGCGTATGAGCGTGTGGCCAGCCTGCTGCTGGCCTTGCTGTTGCTCATCGGCGTGACGGTGTTCGTGCTGTTCATTGTGTGGCTTGGCATGCAGATATTTACGCCGCCGATGAAATCGGTGCCCGTGCGTATCGAACAGGTGGGTGGCGGCATCGAGAGCGGCATCGTGGGCGAGAGCATGCAGCTTGATTCGCCCACCCCGCAAGACGTTGCCCAAGAGAGCGATCTGATCGAGCCGGAGTTCACCGAGACGCTCAAAACAGTGATCGACGCGGTGGCGCTGCAGCAGATCGACATCGACGATCCCGCCCTCACCGATCAAGACTCGGATGCCAAAGGTGGCGGCAAGCAAATCGGCACCGGCAACCGGCCCGGTTTCGGCCAAGGCGACGGCCGGCCGGGCATCCCGCCCCACATGCGTTGGGACATCGAGTTTGGCGAAGGCAATACGCTAGATACGTACGCCAAGATACTTGATTACTTCCAGATCGAGCTCGGTGCGCTTGGGATGGGCAAGGTGACGTACGCCAAAAACCTCGCCAAGCCCAAGCCCGACGTCTACACGGGTATCAGCAAGGACGACAAGCGGCTTTATATGTCATGGAAGCGGGGCAAATTAAAAGAGGCCGATCGGGCATTGATTTCCAAGGCGGGCATTCAGCCCGGTCCCGTGGTGTTGCAGTTTTATCCTGATGAAACCGAGCAGTTGTTGCTCCACGCCGAACACGACTTCAAAGGGCGCGATGCCTCGACCATCCGCAAGACGCGATTTCTCGTGCGGCCGGTGAGTGGTGGCGGCTACGAGTTTTCCGTGATTGATCAGACCTATCTCTAGGGCCTCGCAGGCCATGACGGGCAGGCCGCCGAGCTGCCGCCAAAGTTTTTCATTTCGCACATTTTTTCAATGCGGCATTTTTCGCGGTTTTATTACGGATGAACGACCTCGTTGAGTTTGCTGGCAATACGATTTACGGTTTTCAGGCGTTCGACGCCCTCTGGGGCGCGTTTTGTCTGATCGTCGTATGGCGGCGTCTGTCGCAGATTCGGTTTAAGAACGAAGACGCCCTAAACGATTTCATCGAGCCGATCAACGAGCAGGTGGCCGCGGGAGATTTCGAGGGTGTGGCGGAGGCGTGCCAAGAAGACTCGCGCATTGTGCCGCAGTTGATCCTATTGGCCATCGAGAATCGCGATCTGGGCTATGCGAAGGTCAAACAGCTCGTAGCCGACCGTTTTCAACGCGATGTGTTGGCCGACATGGAGTATCGCATCACTTGGGTGGTGACGATGATCAAGAGCGCCCCGATGCTCGGCCTGCTGGGCACGGTGTTGGGCATGATGGCGGCGTTCGGCAAGCTGGCGGGTTCGCAGAAGGTCGACGCCACCCACCTCGCCGGCGATATTTCGCTGGCTCTTGTCACCACGTTCGTCGGGCTCACGATCGCCATTCCGCTCAGCCTGGTGCTGGCCAGCGTGCAGATTCGCACGCGCAAGATGGAAGACCTGGTCGGCGACGGGCTGGCCCGGTTTATGGAAGTGTTCAAGGCGACGTTCGATCAACCCGCGGCCGAGCCGGTGCGCAGCTAATGACCAACGAATTCGAAGCGCATTACAATCCGCACGACGATCCGGACGAACCGCCGATCAAGCCGCGCAAGGCGCCGGTCGAAGACACGGAGATGGACATCACTCCGATGATCGACTGCACTTTCTTGCTGTTGATCTTCTTCACGGTGACGTCGACGCCCGACGCTCAGACGGCCTTGAACCTGGCGCCGGCCAAGCACGGTGTGGGCATCAGCATTCAAGACTCGTTCATTATTTCGGTGGCCGATGCCGGCGAGGGGCGGTCGGCCGAGATTTACCTGGCCGACGGCAAAGTGGGCAAGGCTCTGGAAGGAACGCCGGCCGAGCAGGAGACCCAAATCAAGCAGGCCGTCGAAGAAGCGCTGGCCAGCGGCAAGACGGGCATCCTGATCAAGGCCGAAAAAGGCGTGCTGCACCGCGACGTGTCGAGGGTGGCGAGTGCCGCCGGATCGGTGGGCGACGTCGGCTTGAACCTGGCGGTTATGGAGTCGAAGTAGCCGGCATGATTCGCTTCAATTGCACTGACTGCGGCAAGCGGCTGAAAGCGCCCGAAGAGTACGTCGGCCGCCAGGTGCAGTGCTCCGGCTGCGGAGCGGTGCAAACGGTGCCGGCTGCCGAAGAGCTGGAGATCGTCCATGCCATCCCGTCGGTCTCGGTCACGAGTTCGGCCGCGCCGTTGCCCGCCACCGGCGAAGAAGAGCCGGTGATCGGTGCGAGGCCCTCGGGG
>DASSFG010000759.1:0-5979 GCA_035694685.1 Pirellulales bacterium | reverse complement strand
GAATCACGTTGTGCTCTCTTGCACGCAGCTTGAGCAACGCCTGGTAAGCCGCCTGCTCGGCCGACAAGGCCGGCCGCAACGGGGTGACCGCGTTAGCCTCACGGGCCTCGTCCAAGCGGTCGATCGCTCGTTGCATCGCCTCGGTGACTTCCGCCACGTGGGCCTGCGACTGTGGATCGGTAAGCTTCTGCGTCAGCTCCTTGGCTTGGTCAAGCGCGGCCGATTGCGATTCGCTGATCGACTGCACGTCGGTACGAAGGGCTGCTGACGGCGCATCAGGCAGTTCTCGGCGGATCACTTTCCAGGTGGCATTCACGATGTCTTTTTGCAGTTGGAGCAGCTTCTCGGCAGCCTGGGCGTTTTCGCCGCCTTGCTGTTGTTGCTGCTGTCGCGAACCGCCCGGCGGCTGCTGGCCTTGCCGAAAGATTTCGTCGAAGGGGCGTACCTCGGCAAAATACATGTCGCTTTCGGTGCGGCGCGGCTGGCCGTCGGGGCCGGCGTCTTCAGCCCAGAAGTGATACGACAAAAGCTGGTCGGGCTCGGCCCGCAGCTCTTCCAGGCGGATGACGTGTGCCAGCTCGTGCCGCTCCTTGGCCGCGGCGTTCTCGCCCAGCACGACATCGACCGGCTCTCCGCCCACCAGCTCATAAGTCAAGCCGAAACGGCGAATGCCGAAATCGTCCCAGGCGGTCGCTTTCACGTCGGTTTCTTCCAGCGGTGAGACTTCGACATCGTGTGCGGGAAACGCCAGCTTCAGGTCGGGCGGCTTGTTCGGCAGCACGTTGATGATGAATTCAACTCGGCCCTTGTTGCGCCGGCCTTGATCGTCGACCAGCTCTAGCCGCAGCTTGCGCGACTTTTCGCAGCGCCATGTCGCTTGCCGCGTCGTGGGATCCTCTTCCGAGGTGGCCAGTTCCATCGTCGGTCCGCCTTCTTCAACCAGCGTGGCGGAGGCGACCGACTTGTTCAAATGGCACAACAGCGTCAGCTCAGTCCCTTCGACGGCGGAGATCGTCCGCACGTCTTGCACGAGTTGCTCTTCGATGCCGGTGTACTCCGGATAAACGAGCCGGGCGTCGGCACGCACCAGGCGGGGAAATTCAAACACGGTGACGTGGTAGCTTTCGCTGGCAAGTTCCCCAAGTTCGACGTGATAATCGAGTGGCCCGTCAACGACGGGAATGCGTCCGCCAAAGACCGGATCGTCGAGGCTCTTAGCCATGTTCATCCGCTCGGTTAGGTCAGGCTTTCCAGCCTGACGCGCGTCAGGCTGGAAAGCCTGACCTACGTAGACGAGCGTCGCGTCGGCGGGCTGCGGTCCTTGAAAGCGGGCCAGCACCAGCAAGCTCGTGCCGCGCTCGACTTGGGTGTCGCCCGGCTCGACGGTCACGGCGAGACGATCGCTTGGCAACGCTTGGCGCTCGCCGCGCGACTTGGCTGCCAAGCTTCGGCTGTTGGGCTGCGAGGCGAGGCCGGCAAGCACGAACATCAACAAGACAAATGCCGCGAAATTCGCCAGCACGGCGCCCGCGATGCGCGACGTGGGCACGATCGCCGGCCAACCGTGCCCGTAGGCGTGGTTCAGCGCCTGACGGATGACGCGGTCTTGCAGAAAACCGAACCTTCCGCCCGCCAGCGTAGGTCGTTGTTCGAGCGCCGCCAACAGGCATGACTTTAGTTCCGGATAGGCCGCTTCGACACGTTCGGCCATCTGATGAGGATCGCGCGCCGACGCATGGGCCAGCCAGCCGAAGAGCGCGGCGACGGCCGCGCCGACGCTGAAGACGATCGTTGCCGCATTCGCCAACTGCCAGCCGATGGCTTGTTGGAGGCCGACGATCGCCAGCCCGAGCGTGGCCGCGATCAGCCAGCCCGACGCCATGCCGCGCCAGAACCGCACCCGCCGGAAGCGGACCGCCACCTTTTCGAGTTGTTGTGCCAGGCGTGGGTCGATCCTTCGAGAGGTCAGGGTTCAGGGTTCAGGGTTCAGCGACGCGCAAACGAAATTCCGAACGATTAGTGGTTCGTACTCAGTCCTGAGTTGCATGGGGCGCTTCTGCCATATGTCCGGTGGCGCAGCGATTCCAGCCACGTTCCATTGCCCACTATCCGGTTTCGCACAAGCCGCGAGCCACCGCCCATTACTTGTTACCTGAATCCCGAACCCTGAACCCTGAACCCTGAACCCTGAACCCTTTCCCCCGCTTGTGTCTGAAAAACTCGCTGAGGATGGCCCCGCAGGCGTCGCCCAGCACGCCGCTGACGGTCTGGCAGCGATGGTTCAACCGCGGATCGCTGAGCAACTGATAGAGCGTGTGAACCGCGCCCGCCTTGGGGTCAGGTGCGCCGTAAACCACCCAGGGAATCCGCGCCTGAATGATGGCTCCCGCGCACATGGGGCACGGCTCAAGCGTGACGTAGAGGATGCAATCGTCGAGCCGCCAGCTTTCCAGCGCCTGGGCGGCCTGCGTGATGGCGATCATTTCGGCGTGAGCCGTCGGATCGCGGAGCTGCTCGCGCTGGTTGTGGGCCGCGGCGATCACCCGCTCGTCATGGACGATCACCGCGCCGATGGGCACTTCGTCTTCTTGTAACGCGTGCTGGGCTTCAGCCAGCGCCAGACGCATGAAATGTTCGTGCAAGCGACAATTCCATTTTATGTAGTGGCCGCCCGGGTCACCGTTGATTGTAGGGCGCCGAGGTAGACTGGGACAAGCGTGTGAACCACATACGCGTGGAATGCCACCATGTCGCGCGTTACAATGGGGTTCAGAACCTACCAAGCCGCCTGGGAGACCACGCCGGTATTTTGGCGTGAGGTGGTCGAGCGTGATGCCTACTGTACGCTCGCGGGGCACGCTTGCGTGCCATCCAACATCCGCGGCGTTTCGCGAGGCAAGCTGAAGCTGGTTACAATACAGGCTCGCTGGTGGATTGTCGGAAGCCAAGACAAAAGGTCGCTTCGCGACAAAGACGAAAGCGGCGATAAATCGCCGCACTCCAAAGGTTGAGAATGATGCGTTTCTTAGATGCGTGCTTGCTGTCAGCCTTCCTCGCTGCGCCGCTCTGGGCGGCGCCGCCTGATGGAAACCGGTTGACTTACCTGGATGAGTGTAACCCCTGGTATCCGCACCGCGATTTCCCCCGGCTGACGACGCCGCAGTGGGTTGGCGAAGAGGGGGTCGAGGCGGTTGTGATTCTGGCCATCGACGACATGCGCGGACACGAAAAGTGGGAAGCCTACTTGCGGCCGATTCTCGAACGGCTCAAGAAGATCGACGGGCGAGCGCCGGTGAGCATCATGACGTGCCAGATCGACCCCGCCGACCCGCACCTGCAAAAATGGCTGGCCGAGGGATTGAGCCTTGAAGTTCACACTTACGACCATCCTTGCCCCTTGTTGGGCAAGGGCGATTTCGCCAAGGCGAAGGGAACCTACGACCGTTGCGTCGATCTGCTCGCTCAGGTGCCCGGCAATCGGCCGGTGGCCTTCCGCACACCCTGCTGCGACTCGCTGAACACGGTCAGCCCGCGGTTCTTCGCCGAGATTTTCAATCGTTCGACGCCGCAGGGCAATTACCTCGAGATCGACAGCTCGGTATTCAACTTCTTCACGCCCAACGATCCTGAGTTGCCGCGAGAGCTGGTGCTCGACGAGAAGGGGCAACACAGGTTCGCCAAGTATTCGCCCTTCGATCGCACCTTCGTCAACAAGATCGAGGACTATCCGTATCCCTACGTCATTGGCGGATTGTGCTGGGAGTTTCCCTGCGTGGCGCCCAGCGACTGGAGCGCGCAGCACCTGCAGAAGCCCAACAACCCGCTGACGGTGGCCGATCTCAAGCTGGCGCTCGATGCCACGGTCGTCAAGCAAGGTGTGTTCGACCTGGTGTTTCACCCGCACGGTTGGATTCGGGCCGAACAGGTGAACGAGCTAATCGATCACGCCGTGAATCAATACGGCAAGCGGGTGAAGTTTTTGACTTTCCGCGAGGCGCTGGAGCGGTTGAACAAGAACCTGCTGGCAGGACATGCGCTGCGCGACGCGTCGCCTGTGCGCAGGGCGACCGGCGTTGAGAGCGGGTTTGATGGCGGCGTGCGACTGATCGACCTGAACGACGACGGCTTTTTGGACGTCTTGATTGGCAATCACAATCAGCGACAAACGCGTGTCTGGTCGCCCGGAAAGCGTGCTTGGATTACGACCGCTCTTCCCCCACAAATTGTGGCGGCCATTCCTGATAGCAGTCCTAAGGACAATGGCCAACGCTTTGGCATCGGCCCCGGTGGTTACGTCTGGGCGTTGTTGCGCAACGAATTCGAGTCGGGGGTGTGGCGCTTCGCCGTCGGGAAATGGGAAGCTGTGCCGAATGGTCTGGCCGGATTGGAGCTCGATGGGGAACCTATCTTTACCGTGCGCCATTGGCGTGACCAGGGCGTTCGCTTGCGCGACCTCGACGATGATGGCGTGAGCGAGTGCCTCGTTGGAAACAAGTCGCACAACGCGGTTTTCTGCTGGAACGAGAAAGAGCACCGCTGGCAAAGACTGCCGTTCGGATTGCCTGAGGGCGCCAGCATCGTCGATGAAAAAGGGCGCGATGCCGGCCTGCGATTCGTCGACCTCGACGAAGACGGCCATGACGACGTCGTGTTTTCCGATGACGATCATTATTCCGCCGTTCTTTGGGAATCGCTGGAAACTGGTTGGTCGCGGCGCGTGTTGTCAGGCAAGCGGCCGGACGAGAGCGCCGTGCCGCCATTCGTTGTGGGCGGCACGAACAACGGCGCGTGGTTCAGCAACCGGCATCTGTGGGTGCAGAACGAGCACACCGACAAGCTTAAGGATCTGGTCGATTTCCGCTCGTTCGGCGAACTGCTGAAAGACGTCGAGCCGCAGGCCAGGTCGCCGCAGGCGTCGCTCGAGTCGTGGGTGGCGCGGCCGGGCTTTCAGGTCGAACTGGTGGCAAGTGAGCCGCTCACGATGGATCCGGTGGCCTTCGCCTGGGGTGCCGACGGCAAGCTGTGGGTCGTCGAGATGGCCGATTACCCGCTCGGCATCGACGGCAAAGGTACGCCCGGCGGTCGCGTGCGGTTTCTGGAGGATCGCGACGGCGACGGCCGTTATGACACTTCAACGTTGTTTCTCGACGGGCTGAGCTATCCCAACGGCGTGATGCCGTGGCGAAAAGGTGTGCTCGTTACCTGCGCCCCCGAAATCTTTTACGCCGAAGACAGCGACGGCGACGGTAAAGCCGACGTGCGTAAGACGCTCTACCGGGGCTTCGGCGAAGGCAATCCGCAGCACCGCGTCAACGGGCTGCGTTGGGGGCTCGATAACTGGGTCTACTGCGCCAACGGCGACAGCGGCGGAGGAATCGAACCCGTAGGTCAGGCTTTCGAGCCTGACGTGAGTAAGTCGGGGGATGCGACTGGCCGTCAGGCTGGAAAGCCTGACCTACGTGCACCGATCCAGATCGGCGGGCGAGACTTCCGTATTCGGCCCGACGAAGGCTTGATCGAAGCCCAGACAGGCCAGACGCAGTTCATGCGCGAGCGCGACGACTGGGGCAACTGGTTTGGCAACAACAATTCGCACCCGATGTACCACTTCGTGCTCGACGACCACTATTTGCGCCGTAATCCGCATCTCGCTCCGCCGGAACCGCGCGTGCAGGTGTCGCTCGCGCCGGGGGCGGCGCCGGTCTTCCCGGCCAGCCGCACGCTGCCGCGTTTCAACGACCAGAACGCGAGCGACCGCTTCACGTCGGCCTGCAGCGCCATCATCTATCGCGATGAGCTGTTTGGGCCACATTTTGCCGGCAACTCGTTCGTTGCTGAGCCCGTCCACAATCTGATTCACCGCGAAATCGTTTATTCCGACGGCGCGACGTTTCACAGCCGCCGCGCCGACGACGAACAGCGCAGCGAGTTCCTGGCGTCGAGCGACAATTGGTGCCGGCCGACGATGATTCGCGTGGG
>DASSFG010000758.1:0-4397 GCA_035694685.1 Pirellulales bacterium | reverse complement strand
AGGCTCTATTTGCCCAACGCATTGGCGGCGCCAATTATGGCAAGGGAACTGAAATCTATAAGTTCGAGAAGATCAAGCGGGCCAAGCGCAAGGCGCTGGCCGATCACCCCGAACGGAAATTGATCGACTTCGGCATCGGCGAAAACGACGAACCGGCCGACGAATCAGTGCGGGCGGTGATGGCCGCGGAAATCCATAAGCCCGAGAACCGTGGCTATGCCGACAACGGCATCGCCGCCTTCAAAGAGGCCGCCGCGCGGTTCATGCAGAGGTACTTTGGCGTCGAGCTCGATCCGGCCAAAGAAGTGAATCATTCGATCGGCTCCAAGCCGGCGCTGGCCATGTTGCCCGCCGCCTTTATCGATCCCGGCGACGTCACGTTGATGACCGTGCCGGGTTATCCGGTTGCCGGCACGCACACCAAGTATTACGGCGGCGAGGTGCATCGCCTGCCGCTGTTGGCAGAGAACGACTTTTTTCCCGATCTGGAATCGATTCCGGCCGACCTCTGCCGGCGGGCCAAGCTGCTGGTGCTGAACTATCCGAACAGCCCCACGGGCAAGCTGGCCACGCGCGATTTCTACCGCCGCGTGATCGACTTTGCTCGGAAAAATCAGGTGGTGGTGGTGCAAGACGCCGCGCACAGTTTGCTCAGCTACGACAACGAACCGCTGAGCTTCTTGCAGGTGCCGGGGGCCAAAGAGGTGGGAGTCGAAGTGCATTCGCTCTCCAAGGGTTTTCACATGATTGGCTGGCGGATGGGCTGGGTCTGCGGTAACGAGCGGATCGTGCAGGCTTTTGCCGACATCAAAGACAACAGCGACTCCGGGCAATTCATTGCCATCCAGAAAGCGGCGGCGGCGGCCTTGGACAACGACGCAATTCCCCAGCGCGTGCGGCAGAAATATCGCCGGCGTTTGGAAAAACTGGTGGCCGCGCTCGGCCGCTCAGGCTTTCATTGCACAATGCCGGGCGGGACGTATTTTCTATACACGCCCAGTCCGCGGGGTATGAGCGGCGGTCCGCGGTTCGAAACGGCCGAGGCGGCCAGCCAGTATTTGATCACTGAGCACTCGATCTGCACGGTGCCCTGGGACGACGCCGGCAGCTTCTTGCGCTTCAGCGTCACCTACGAAGCGCCCGACGAAGCCGCCGAAGACGCGCTGATGCGCGAAACGGAACAACGGCTCAAGCAAATCCGGTTGGAGTTTTGACGCCACCATGCGCCAAGCACGACGCGCTCGTTTAACCGCTGGGCCAGCGGCCCGCGCGGGCGCTGCCTCATTCCAGTCGCTCATACCATACCAATCAACCATGACTCGCCATCGACTTCATCGGCTAATATTGTTTGTCGCTGCCGAGCTGCTGGCGTCGCATAAGCGGCACCCGGTGGTCACGCGAGACGCAATCAAGGTTTTGGGACAGGCACGCGATGAACCTGGGCTGGTGGTGCCCGTCCTTACTCAGATCGCGGCGCAGGGCCGTCCAGGATACGACTTCGGCGATATTGCCGAGGCCATCGATGCTCTGGGCAAGCTAGGCCGATCTGCCAAGGCCGCCGTTCCCGCGTTGGAGCGCTCGGCGTTTGATGAACAGGACGCGCTGGTCGGCAGCAACGACAACGTCCAAAAGCACGCCCGCCGCGCGCAGCGCAAGATCGCGTCGGCCGATGACGAGCACCCGGCCGAGCGAGAGTAGAATAGCGCTGCTGAGTCGCCGGATCTTGTTCCTTGTGGAAGGGAATTCATTCCGTGCTGAACGTGCGAAACGGAATGAATTCCGTTCCACGAGTCAAGCTCACGAAGCTGAGTCGGTCAAGGCGTCATGGCTTGCCGCGGCTGATTTCGTCGATCGCCCGTTTGGCCGCCGCACTGACGGCGGGATCGGCATCGGCGGCCAGTTTCTTCAACTCGGGCAAGGCCGCTTTCGCGGCGGCGCCCAGTTCGCCCAGCGTTGACGCCGATTCGATCCGCAATACAGGCCGTTCGTCGGATAAGGCCTTAATCAGTTGGGGCACGGCAGTGGCGACCAGCTTCGCGTCTTTAGGATTGATGCGCACCAGAGCCCACATCGCGGCAAAGCTCGCGAACTCGTCGTCGCTCGCGAGCAGCTTGCGCAGCTCCGGCTCGGCGGCCTTGGCTGCGGGCCCGATCTTGCCCAAGGCGTAGATCGCACTGGCGCGGATGGAGTCCTCATCGCTGGTCAGCGATTTAATGAGCTCGGGCGCGGCCGGCGCCGCGGCAGGCCCAAACATGCCCAGCACAAACTGCACTTCACTGCGAAAGTCGCCTTCGGCGTCCTGCAAAGCATCGGCCAGGGCAGAGGCGGCTTCCCTGGCCTCGGGGCCGATCTTGGCCAGCACGCGCACGGCGTAGGGCCGCAGGTCTTTATTCTTGAGGGCGTTGTTGGCCAGGCGCGGTACGATTTTTGGCCCCAAAGAGGCCAAGGCGTCGATGGCGTTGCCGATGACCGACGGATCGTTGTCCTGGATCGCCTTAATCAACACAGGCGCGACCAACTCAGGCGGTGGATTGGCCTCGGCCAGGCCGCGCGCCGCCGCGCGGCGCACCTCGGGCTTTTCCGACTTAAGGCCCTCAATCAACACTTTTGTAGCTTTCTCGCTCAGCTTTTTATCGTCTTTGGCCACGCGGGTCAGTGCCCAGGCCGAAACGACCTGCAAGAACGCGTCGTCGCCGTCAGTCCCCTCGGTCAACGCCGCGCGGGCCTGTTTGTCGCTCGTGCCGATTTGCCCCAGCGCGAAGGCCGCGGCGTAACGCACGCCCGGAGTTTTGTCCGCTTGCAGGGCCTTAACCATGAGGGGTATTGCCGCCTGGGCAGCCGGTCCGATCTGCCCCAAGGCCACCAGCGCCTGCAAGCGCACTTGAGGCTCTCCGCTCTGTTCAAGCTTGATGAGCTTGGGCACCGCGTCTTTGGCTGCCGGGCCCATATCGCCCAGCGCCAGGCAGGCCCAGTAGCCGGCCTCCTTGTCATCAAGGCATTCGATCAAAAACGGCAGCGCCTCCTCGCCGGCTTCAGCGATCGAGGCCAGTATGGCGGCCGCATCGGCGGGCTCGGCGCTCTTGAGCGCTTTGACCATTTTCGGCATGGTCAGCTTGCGCGGCAGGCGCAAGGCTTTCAATGCGCGGATGGCGGCCCGGCGCACGAGCGCGTCGGAGTCGGTGGCGAGTGCAAACAAGCCGTTGACCACGGCCTCGCTCTTGTCACCAACCTGACCTAAGGCGTGGGCCGCGTGTCCGCGGACACGGGCGTCTTCATCTTTGGCGGCCTTGAGCAAGGCGGGCGCCGCCGCTTTTGCCTTGGGTCCAAGATCGGCCAGTTCATCGGCGGCCTCGACGCGCTCTTGAGCGCTGCCGCTCGTCAGACCTTTGGCCAGCGAGGCAACGTCATCGGCGGCCTGCAGAGGGATCGTCGTCAAGCTGCCGGCCACAGCCAGAGCCATTGTCAGCCAACGTTGTCGCTTCATCGATAGTTCCTCACTCTAGAGTTGTTGAGCGGCGTAATTGAGGCCCTCGACGAATTTCTTGGCTTCGATAAAGTCGTTGGGGCGATAATCTTTGATCCGCGACTTCAAAAGGGCCAGACATTCGCTGCCGGCCTGCTGAACCTGGTTGTATGCGTCGTAGGTGAACGATTGCGGGTTGGCCACCGCCTCGTGGAAAAACTTCTGGGCCGTCTCGCGGTAGGAATCAAACGGCTCATCGCGCAAGACAACGGGCCAGGAGATCGCGCCCGTCACCGGATCGAGCTGCTTGGCCGAAAGCGCCTTTGGCAGTCCCATTTGAGACATTCGGTAGAGCTGTTCCGCAGTAGGAGGCGGCTTACGCAACGAAGCCTGGTACGAGCCCAGCATCGCCTGGCGATCGATGTAGGCTTGCGTTGCCTTGACGGTGTTGTCGATGTACATCGAACCGGCCTGTTGGGCGTTGACGGCCGCTTCCGAAGTCATGAGCGTGGCCATGCCGGCGGAACGCACCATGCTGGCCATACCCATGGCATAGCCCTCGCCGGCCGTCGAGGCGTAGTAGCCGCCGTAAGGCCAGCCGTACTGAGCATAGGAAGACGGGCCGGGGTAGGCGACAAGAATCGCCGCCAAGAGGAAGAAAGTCGCAGATCGCATCGTGAATCTCACGCGTGGTGGTTGCCGGCCCGGCGACGGGCTGCCCTAGCCATGTTGGCCGTAAGGCTTGCTTCGCCCGAAAAACGGAAGAAACGGGCCACCAACGATTATCATTGCCGTGACCCGCGGGTCAAGCGTTTTCAGAGTTCGGCCCTTGGTTTGGGCGAACGAACATATTTAACGCATGGAAACGTCGTCAGAGGTTGATGCCAGATCTGGTCCTCCGCCACTACCGGGCTCGTCCCGGTAGAGCGCTGAC
>DASSFG010000757.1:0-3716 GCA_035694685.1 Pirellulales bacterium | reverse complement strand
GACAGCTCATCGCCCACGGCGGCGAACTTCTCGGCGCCCCAGCGGCGGCTTGGGTAACGCGCGCCGGGATGAAGGCAAACATAGCCGCCCGGCGACAACGATCGCGACGCGGCGACTTCAGTCAATTCCCGGCGATCGCTCGGCTTCAAGGGGAATTCCATATAGTCGCCGCGGGCTGGCGCTCCCAAGAATTCCATCAGCGACAGGTGCCTTTCTACCTCCGGCTGATCGTCCGGATAAGGCAAGAAATACTCGGGATCGGGACACCATTCGCCAGGCACGAAGTAACCGGCGTTCGATTTCGCCCCCAACAGCAGTAACAGCGGGTTCACAAACGATCCGCTGCCGTGAAGCTGAATGGCTAGGTCGAAATGAGCGCGATGGGCGCGGCTAAGGAAATCGGGAAACTCCTCGACCGCGAACGGTCTCTCGGGCAAGCCGGGAAAGCCCGGAAACTCCAAGAAGTCGTCAAAGTATTTGTCAAACCGCTGGGCGAACTCGCGCGCCCACGGGAGGCAGATCAACGTAATGTGCGCTGTGGGCAACGCCGCGCGCAAGGCCCGAAAGGCGGGCACGGAACAGAGCAGATCGCCCAATTGTAGCGCCCGCAGTACGGCCACGCGTTGCGACGGCAGCTTGCCCATCTTACCAAGGCGCGAATCGTTGGCTTGCGGTGCAGCCGATCCGCGTATGCCCGTGCGTCCGTTCGTAGCGATGTCGTGCATGCCAATCCGATGTTCGTGCAAAGGCTGGCAATCCAGCCGCGTTTGAGGCACCGGTCGGTTGGCAAAGCACGTTCCGCATTAAAAAAAGACTTGAGTGCGTGACGGCTCAATCGCACAAGCAGCGCGTTTTAGACGCCCGCGAGGAAAAACTGACTGCGCCTTCGTGCATTCGGAAGCGGAGCATCGCTGGCGTTTGTCGGTTCACCGTGGCCGATGCGCGGTCAGCCCTTTTTACTATTTTTGCTGGCTTAAAGACGCAGCCTCGCGCGCCCGCTCAATTTTCCCAGTTCCACTAGCCGATAAAACACTAACCGTGCATACCTGACGCATCTCCGACGAGAGGCCAACCCTTGGCGACCAGCAATCTACGCAAGGCCGCAGTGCTCTTGATGAGCCTGCCGCAGGAAGATGCTGCCAAGGTCATGGCCAAGTTGCGGCCCAAGGAGGTGGAGCTCGTTTCGATCGAGATCGCCAAGGTCGGCCTGGTCAGCGGCGAAGAACAAGAAATCGCCATCAACGACTTTGCCGAGTCCTCGCCGGCCGCCATCGGCAGCGGCACCGGCGGCCTGGAACTGGCCAAGAACCTCGTCGAACGGGCGCTAGGCAAAAACGCCGGCAGCACGATCGAAAACGTCCGCCAGCAGATCGAGGCGATGCCCTTCGGCTTCTTGCAGAAGGTCGATAGCCAAAACCTGCTGACGTTTATCATGGACGAGCACCCGCAGACCATCGCCCTGATTCTCTCGCACTTGCAAGCCTCGCAGGCGGCCGACATCATCAGCGGCCTGCCCAGCGACCGGCAGCTTGCCGTCGTGCGGCGCATTGCCACCATGGGCCAGACCAATCCCGAAATCATTCAGGAAGTGGAGAAGGGGCTCGAGCACCGCATGTCGAGCGTCATGAGCCAGCAATTCGAAAATGCGGGCGGCGTCGAGGCGGTGGCCGAAATCCTCAACGTGACCGACCGGGCCACCGAACGCAGCCTGCTGGAAAACCTGGCGCAGGAAGACCCCGACCTGGTCGAAGAAATCCGCCGCCTGATGTTCGTCTTTGAAGACATCCTCAAATTCTCGGCGAAAGACGTGCAGACGTTGCTCAAGAACGTCGAGAACTCGCAGCTCGCCATGGCCCTCAAGGGCGCCAGCGAAGAGCTCAAACAAAAGATACTCGGCAACATGTCCGTGCGGGCGGCCGACCTGTTGCGCGAAGAGATGGAATATCTGGGGCCGGTGCGTTTGTCGTCGGTCGAACAGGTACAGCAGCAGATCGTCGACATCATTCGCCGCCTGGAAGACAGCGGCGAGATCACCGTCAATTCAGGCGACGAAGTCGAGGAATTCATTCAGTAGGGCGGCAGCTTATAGGCGATGGATGATCTCCGCGACGCGGTTGGCGGAGCGGGTGGCGGCGTCCATGCCCCAGGGGAGATTGTCTGCGCCGCAACCGGCAAAGTGGATTCGCCCGACCGGCTCCATGATCTGCGGCCAGTAGCGTTTCAACTCGCCCAGCGGAAACGGGTGGCGCTCGCAAAACGGGGCCCAGCGGTGCTGCGACCAGTTATGAACGTAAGCTTGTTCGATCGTGGGCCGAGCTTTGCCCGGATAAAATTTGCCGAACGCCGCTAGCGCGTCGTCGGTGGTCACGTCGGGCCGTCCGCTTCCCATCAACATGGCGCGATCGGTCGGAACTTCGTCGGCCGTCTGGTAAACCAGGTACATGGCCGAGTCGGCGGTCTCCAGGTTGATGCTCGGCAGGTCGTCTTTCCAAAACGGCGTGCGTGATTGCAGCAGCACGCGGCTCTGGCTGCCGAACTTCACGTTTTCGAGCACGTACTGCTTCGCTTCCGGCCAGGCCGGTGCAATCGGAATCTTCTTGAGGATGCCCATCGGCACACAGCTCACCAGGTACTCTGCCTCCAGCGTGCGCGGCTCGCCAAACTGCTCGAAACGGACTGTGACGCCCGAGTCGCCGTGCTCGATCTTCGTCAAGGGTGCGCCGAGCCGCAGCCGGTCGCCCAAGCGAGCGGCAAACGTGTCGGTCATCAACTGGTTTCCGCCGGCCAGGCGAAACACTTCGCGCTTGAATGCCGGCAGCTTGCGGTGCGCGATGATCGCTTGCTGCCAGACGCGGAACAGGGCCGACGTTTCGCCGACGCGCGCGGCGGGCGTACCGTCGCCGCGGCGGACGCCGCAAAACCGCATGGCCACGTCGCTGGCGCCGTCTTTGGCCAAGAGTTCGCCCGCCGTGATCTGGTCGAGCTCGTCGAGTCCGACGCCGAAGGGCTGATACTCGTCGTGGAAAGCGTCGAGGTACGGCCGGAGATAGAGCAGCACCAGCTCCGTCCAGTTGTGAGACGTGATGAACTCGATTTCTCGCCGGTTGAAGCCGAAGCGATTTAGCACCGGCGGATCTTGGAGCTGCTCTTCGCCGTACCATTGGCCATCGATCCGCCGCAGCATGTCGATGCGCCGCGGATAGGCGAGAAAGGGGAGCTGAAACTTTTCGACGTATTTCCAATACTGTTCGTAACCCGGCCGCGTGAAATGCTCGGCGCCGACGTCAGCATAGAGGCCGTCGGGAAAGGGGTCGTGGATCGTCTTCACGTGTCCGCCCGGCCTGCCCGACGCTTCCAGTACGGTCACGTCATGTCCACGCTCCATCAGCTCAAAGGCGCAGCACAAACCGCCAATGCCGCCGCCCGCCACGATCACACGCTTGCTGCGTGCGGGGGCCGCGTGCGATGGCGTCGCCTGCACCAGCGGCAATGTCGAAACGGCGGCGGCGCCGCTCAGCTTCAGTAGCTCGCGGCGGTTGATTGCCTTGCTCATGGGCATCTAGTTTAAATGAATTGGCGATTTGTCCGCAACCAATTTTAACTAGGTGCGGGACTGGCGTGCGCAAAATGTCGCTCGTTCCGCGTGTCCGCTTGATGCTGGTTTTGTTCCGCCACGACGGGGCTTGTCCCCGTCGAGCGCTGACTGACAGGCTAAA
>DASSFG010000756.1:0-3052 GCA_035694685.1 Pirellulales bacterium | reverse complement strand
GATCTGTTGGCCGGAAGCTGGCGAGCGGCCGATGAAAACGAGTTTAAATTTGATACCGCCGCGGGCCAGCTCACCGTGCCGCGCTCAGTCGTGACGCGCATCGTGTTTCGCAACGGCAAGTTGACGTACCTCTCCGATCTTGATCCGGAAAGCGTGGAAGAGACGCCTTTTTTCGGCCGCTTGATGAGCTATCGCCGCGACCAGTCGCTCGACGGTGGGCCATTGAAACTCAAAGACAAAACCTACGCCAAGGGGCTGGCGGTCCACTCGCGCTCGGTGCTCAGCTACGATCTCGACGGCGAGTATGAAACGTTCAAGGCGACGGTCGGCTTCGATGTAAGCTCGCAGGGCCGCGGTCGCGTGGTATGTCGCGTGCTGGGCGACGGGCGAGAACTGTTTGCCGAGCCCGATCTGGCCGCCACCGGCGAGCCGCGGAACGTAGAGGTCTCAGTCGCCAGCGTAAAGCAATTGTCGCTGGAAGTCGACTTTGGAGAAGCCGAAGACACCGGCGACCGCTTGCTTTGGGCCGATGCTCGATTGTTCCGAGGAGAGAAGTGATGCAACGATCTTTGGTTGGTGCCGATAAGCGGGCAAACAGACAAGGAGACAAGGGGACAAGGAGACAAGGAGAATGCGCACGTCTCCTTGTCTCCTTGTCGCCTTGTCTCCTTGTCAGGCTGCCTCGCTATCGAACGTTCGCCGTTCTCTTGGCGGTGAGTTTCTGCGCGCCCCTCCGCGCCGACGACGACGCGAAGTACGACTTGCACGAGCTGGCGCTGTGGGGACTCGATCCGACGCTTCAGCAGGCGAACGAACTGGGTCACTATCCCAGCGCCATGCCAGGCGTGGTCGAAACGGAGCGCAGCCGGGCCAACGAGGCGCGAAAATTGACGCCGCTTTCCATCATCACGCTGCACGGCGAACCGGTGAGCGATTTGGAGATTGACCTGCGAGTTCAGTCCGGCCGCTTTTTGGGGCATTGGCCGCCGGCCGAATCGAAGAGCGGGCGGCTGCGCTGGCTCGATCTGGCCAGCGCCGCTGAAGCCGGTCCAGATGCTTTGTTTGCCGCCGTCGATGAAAAACACTGGTTCAATCAGGGGCGACAGCTCGAGGCCCTCTACGTCAAAGACAAGTCGCGGGCCGAACGCTTCTTGACCTACGATTGCGAGCTCAAGTACGAGCTGCCGTTACACGTGACCGGCGGACCCGAGAAATACCTGATCACCAACTCGGGCAAACATCCGTTGCTCGACCTGTTTGTCATCGTTCCACAGGACGACGGCGTCAGGATTGGGCGGCTCGATTCGTTGCCGACGTCGAAGCCCAAAGAAGCAGCCAAACAGCCCGTGGCAGACAAGCCCGCTGAGGCGAAACCCCAGAGCGGCAAGGCCGTTGACACACCGGCCGCCACTCCGAAAAACGACGCCCCCGCAGCAGAGCCTCCGCCGGCGGAAAAGAAAGAAGCGACCGAGCAAAAAGCGGAGACTGCCAAGCAAGCGGCTGCCGCTGTGCTTGCGGGCGGTGCGGCTCCGGCCGCAGTCGCAGCACCAGCGGTGGCAGCGCCGGCCGGGGCGGCACCCGGCGGCGCGGCCCCCGCAGCCGCGGCGGCGCCCGGCGGTGCAGCGCCGGCACAAGCAACGCCGCCGGCCGCCTCGTTGGAACCGACGGAGTTGGCGATGTCGAACGTCGTCGCACGCGATTCCGACGAGTTCAAGGCCATCGGTCAGACGTTCGCGGCGAGCCTGGGCAAGCTCGGCTTCACGCCGCAAGAAATCGATTTGCTCGTCGCACGCGCCGGCGCCACCTGGCTGGAAAACAAAGACATGGTCGTCTTGTTTCGTTTGCCGGCGGAGGCGATCGAAGAGCGGCTCCCCTTGACCGCTTATCCGGCGCCGTGCAAAACGCTGCGCGCCGCCCTCGTCGTCGTGCGCAATCTCGACCCGCAGATCAAAGACGAGGTTCAAAAGCTGATCGCACAACTTGGTTCGCCCGAGTATGCCGCGCGCGAGCAGGCTGAAAAGCGTCTCGGCGAGTTGGGCCGGCTGGCCGTGCCGGAGCTGAAAACCGCGCTGAAATCAACCGACCTGGAGATCGTCTTTCGGGCCGAGCGAGTCCTGCTGGCCCAGAACGAGAAGCTGGAAGGAACGTAACAGGTGACCTTCAAGGCTGAGTTTTAGGGCTCAATCAACGAAATGCGTTCTGTAGGGAACGCACTCCGTGGCGTTCCGTGAACCACCAATTGACGATCCATCGCTGCGCGACGGAACGCCACGGAGTGCGTTCCCTACAGACGCCAACCCGAACATTCGGCTGCGACAAAGCACTAGGCCTTCGCCACGAGCCCCGCGATGTCGAGCGTGCTGACGATGCCAATCGGTTTGTCGCCCTCGACCACCACAATGCGATGCACGTGGTGGCGCACCATTTCCGCGGCCACCTCGGCGACAGGCGTTTCGGGGGAGCAGGTGAGCACCTGTGCCCGCATGGCGTCCTTGACTTTCAACTCGCTCAGTCGCCGGCGGAAGCCTTGAAAGCCTTCGCGGTCGGAGTGACTGAAACCGTCGGTCTGCTTGTCGAGAAACCGTTCTTCGGCCACCTCGGCATCGAGCGCTTCGACGAGCTCTTCGACGCGCACCAGGTCGCTGCGGCTGACGATACCGGCGAGCCGGCCATTCTCGACCACCGGCGCCCCAGAAATGTGCGATTCGATGAACAAGTGGCGCAAGTCGGCCAGCGACTGGTGCGGTTCAGCGGTAATCAGGTTGCGGCGCATGATGTCACGCGCCAGAACGCCAGAGAATGCGGGCATGCGGTCCTCCTGGGGTGCGAGAAGTAGACTCGGCGTTGTCTTTTGAGTATACCGCACGTATCGCCGCTGTCGCCCCAGTCGCGTAGCGACGTTAGAATTTAGCCCGCATTGCGCACCTGTCCACACTAACCCGAAGCGCAAGTTTTGATGTTGCGCATTTCGGTTTCCGCCGCGGAGCGGCGCTCGGAATGTAGCCGTGGGCGAAGCCCGCGGTACGGTGTGGCGTGCGTTGGCGAAGCCGCG
>DASSFG010000755.1:0-8816 GCA_035694685.1 Pirellulales bacterium | reverse complement strand
CGCGGCTTCGCCAACGCACGCCACACCGTACCGCGGGCTTCGCCCACGGCTACATTCCGAGCGCCGCTCCGCGGCGGAAACCGAAATGCGCAACATCAAAACTTGCGCTTCGGGTTAGTGTGGACAGGTGCGCAATGCGGGTTAATCGCTGTTTTCCCCGCCTCTTCGGGGTGTTATGCTGAATTGATGACGGCGCCGGTGTACGTCGACGTCGATCCCCGGACTCTCCGCCTCCCTTGGAGCCGCCGCGATGGCGCCGATCCGGCAAAGCTGGCACGTCAGATCAGCTTGTATGGTGCTTCGACGCAGGGCATGCCGCCGCCGTTCGTATACCTCGGCACCGACGGGAATTTGTAATCAACGACGGCGTCACTCGCGCTACGCGTATCGCAAAGCTATCACCTGGCACGCTGATCCGCGTAGAAGTCGTCGGCAATCTACGGGTTCGGGGCCGCCACAATGCCAACCGTCGAAGAAAAACTGCCATGATCCAACCTGTTCGCCAAGATTTGCTGAACGTGCTGGCCGAGTTGAGCGCGGCCATGCCCGATGTGCGATTCGGTCAACTTATCGCTAACCTATCGACCCTCGCGCGCGGACTGTGAGCCGAAGGGCTTTGGGACGCCGAAGACGAAGAATTGCTCGCCGCGGCGCGCGAGCAATTAGCTTATTTCGAGGACCATGCCGCCAAGCCCGACTGATCGGGGTCGCGGCAGTTTGGATTGTTGCAGTGACCCCCTACGGGCCGTCGCCAACAGCGGTTCACGTTCGTTGAGCCATAACGCGATCGTAGAAGCGAACATTCGCGCACGCTGCCGATTGTCTAAGCTCCGCTACGAGCGTCGACGAGGTATCATCACCCGCCGCGGAGGCAACACTTTTTGTACTTTTTGCCGCTGCCGCAAGGACAGGGGTCGTTGCGGCCGACGCGCGGTGGGGCGCGAATCGGCTCGGGGGAATCAAGAGCGTCATCGACCGGCTCGTCGTCAATGAGACCCGCCGTGGAATCGAAAAGCTGGGCAGCGTTAGGGTTTCGCAACTCGTCGGCCAGTGACCTGGCCCTTTCGATATCGAATTCGTCCGGCAGCCGGCCGAATTCGGCCTTCCAGGCTGCCTTCCAAGCCAGGTGGAGCATGCGATCGAGGTCCGCCGGCGAGATTTCCTCGGCGTCGGCCAGGTCATCGTCTTCGGGCCAGTCATCGTACTCGTGTACCGTGTCGAACCAATGTTCATAGTCGCGTAAGAGCGTATCATAAGGATCGTCGTCGACGAGCATGACGTCCTCAAGCCGCGTGACCTCAACGCGGTTATCGACCGATATCTCGGCGTAGAGCCCATGCGGCTCGTCGTCGAAATCCGCGGGCACGTCCTCGGGCCCAAGGATCTTTCGCAGCACAAGCTCCTCGAAGTCGTAATCCGCAGTGGCCATCAGCTTGCGAGGCAGCGGAAAGTGTTCCGAAAGAAAACGCCGCCAGACATCGCAGGTCTCGATGTTGCAGGGAGGGTAGTCGTCGTCGGGGCCTAACGAGAACAGCGTGCGCACACGCCGGTCGCCCGCTTGCTGCGCCCACTCCGGCAGAATGGGTTGCTCGATCGCATCAGACGACGCTTCGCCTGGTTCGAGCGCCTTGCCGGGTAGCCAGTTGTCCCAAAGGTCGCAGCCGTCGCCGTTATCACGCACTTCGCGGTCGGCATAGACGGGGTGCAGGCAGTCAGTGGTCGATTTTAGAAAATGAACCCAGTAGCGGTGGTGCTTTGCGTACTTGTGCCGCTGGACGATTTCGATGGTGCCCGTCCAGCCGCCCATCGGCAAGTCGGAATATACCGGATGCGGTGTACCCGGTTTAACGTGTACCACGTCGCCGCGTTTCAGCCGGCGTCGGCGATTAGCTAAAGGCGAGCGCGAGGCAGAAGATGTAGGATCCGTTGACATGGGGGCGACCTCCTTGCGAGAAATAGATTACTTCCCGCATCATCATTGCCGGTCGGTAATGCGGATGCAAGCGCGAAGCCTACGAAATCATGCCGACCGACCAGATTTGCGACTTCCTGCGTCAACTTCGTTCCGCAACGCCGCGGCCACGAACTGTGAATTCCACGACCTTGCCGATGGTGACCACGGAGGTCTGAGCATCAATCGGGCTTACTCGCTAGTCGATAAACGGCGCCAACATTTGCGAGCGCGCGGGAAACTGCAGCTTGCCGATGGCTTTGCTTTCGATCTGCCGGATGCGCTCGCGCGTGACGTTGAAGATGCGGCCGATCTCTTCCAGCGTGTAGCAATAACCGTCGAGCAGTCCGTAACGCAACCGGACTACCTGGCGCTCGCGTTCGGCCAAGGAGGTCAGCACGTCTTCCAGACACTGGCGCAAGTCGGCGCGCGTCACGTCGAGCGAGGCCGGCGTCTGCCTATGGTCGGGCAGAAAGTCGCCAAAGGAGATGGCCTCGTAGTTGAGCGCCGGTTCGTCGAGCGAGAGCGGCGCCGCCAGCATCCCCTGAACGCGAAGCGCGAGCCTCGCCTTCTCGATCGGCAGGCCCGCGGCAGCGGCAATTTCCTCGAGCGCCGGTTCGCGACCCAGTTCTTGCCGCAAGCTGGAGTGCACCCGCCGCACGCGGCGAATGTCGCCGGCCAGATGCCCGGGCACGGGGATGGCATGGCCCTGTTCGGCTATGGCGCGGGTGATGGCTTGCCTGATCCACCAGGTGGCATACGTCGAAAAGCGAAAGCCGCGGTGCGGCTCAAACTTGTCGACGGCCCGCATCAGCCCGGCGTTGCCTTCCTGAATCAGATCGAGCAAAGCGAGGCCGCGTCCCTGGTAGTGCTTGGCAATCGAGACCACCAGACGAAGATTGCCGGCGCAAAGCCGCGCTTTGGCCGTCGCATAATCGGACTGGAGGCTGCGCAACCGGGCTGTCGCCGCCCGCAAAGTGGAAGGGCTTTCGCCGGTTACCTGCATCAAGAACCGCAAGGCGCAGCGAATGACCGACACAGCTTCGGGTGTGGGGTTGGCCGAGGCCCGCAGCGCGTCGAGCCGTGAGGCCAGCCGGTCCATGCGCTGCGAGAGCGCGATTAGCTTGTCGACGAACGGTTGCAAACACTTGCCGCGCACTTGCAACTCAACGATCAGCCGTGCGGCCCGACGACGTCGGGCTGCCAGCACTCGCCAGGCGGCTTGCCGCAGGCGGTCGTCCAGCCGCTTGTTCATGACCTTCAGAAAATCAGCATGGTTGATGTGCAGCAGACATTCAAGCGTGGCGAGATTGGCCGACAATGGACCGCGCAAGCGCCGCTTGCCATCGGCATCGGTCGCCGCGACTTCGAGCACGCGGTCGATTCGCTCACTGCCGTCACGCACGCGGCGGAGCAGTAAAGCGACCTCGCCCAGCACCCAGTCGTTGGCCAGCAACTCGCGCTGGAACCTGCGTCGCGTCGCCGCAACCTGGACGCCGAATTGGCATTCTTGCGCCGAATCGAGCAGTGGTTCCTTGCCGATCTGTGACAAATAGAGACGTAATGGGTCACTGTCCGGGGCGTAACCGAAGGCAACCGCATCGACCGCGGCGAACTCGAACGGCGGCTTATTTGCAGGAGGAAGCATAGTCGCAAACCAGGTGTGTCGCGCGCCTTCTTGTGACGGCAGAGCCGCGGCGGCGGTAAGGTTGGGATGAGAGGTCGGGTATGAGAGACCTACGGTCGGGATGATGCCGGGGTCAGGAGAAGGGCTTCATACCCCATTCAAAAACACGGCGCCAAAGAATGACCTGCTGCGCGGCGAAAGGGCCACCGCGAGGCCTTGCCCCCAACCCTTGGATGCAGACTGCATAAGCTGAAGCTAGGGGCCGATGGCGGTCGTCACAACCCCCCTCTTCGCTATTCGCAGTCTCGGAATATCTCTGCCTTACGCCAGTTCTTTCAGGCGACGGCCGACTTCGTCCGCGCTCGATGTTCGCTCGCGTGGATCCTTGGCCATCATGTCGGCGATCAGGTCCACGAATTCGTCGCCCAAACCGGGGTTGAGTAAGCGGGGATGTACCGGCAGCGAGTGCAAGTGCCCCTCCGTCTTTTCCGCCAGCGTGTGGCCCGGAAAAGGCACTTTGCCGGTGACCGCGTAGTACAGCGTACAACCCAGGGCGTAGATGTCAGCCGCGGGCGAGAAGATGCCCGGATGAGAAATCTGCTCGGGGGCGAGATAATCGGCCCACTTGGCACTGGAGCGGCGCCGATGGACCGCGGAGGGTGATTCGCAAAAGAACCCGGCCAGGCCCAAGTCGGAGACTTTTACCAGCCCCTCCGGCGTGACCAGCACGTTGGCCGGCTTCATGTCGCGATGCGTCAAGCCGCGGCGGTGGGCAAAAGCCAGGCCGTCGGCCGCTTGAGAAAGCAACGCCGCCGCTGTCTGCATGGAGAGCTTTCCTTGCCGCCGGACGAGCCGACGCAAGCTTGTGCCGGGTACGAACTCCATCACCAGGAAATGGACGTTTCGCTCCTCGCCCGCATCGTAGGCGCGCACCAGGTTCTTATGATCGAGCTGGGCCTGCAAACGCACTTCGGTGTTGAACTGTGTGACGGCGGCTGGCGACGAGTTTCGCTTGGGCAAGACCTTGAGAGCGACGATGCGCCCCATGACAGAGTGTTCGGCCATGTAGACGTCGCCGGTGGTTCCCTTTCCGAGCGAGTCGACGATGCGATAGGCCCCGAGAGTAAACGTGCGTCGCCCGGCGCGCAATTGGGCCGCCTGCCAGGAATTGAGCCGGCCCATGGCGATAAGCTGTACGGCGAGCTGTTCGTCGTCGATGGCGCGGTTGCCGTCGGCCGCCATCGAGCGCAAAGCCGCCAGGGCCCGCTCCAGATCATCGTGCGTCACCAGCCCGCTGGCGACTGCACAGCGCTGGAATATTGACGTAGACAAGTTCGACCTAATGACACGCCTGGCAGGCCAACACGAAACCGCTAACCCGGCCGGCCGGCAGGCGATGATGGCTATTCGCGGCGTGGCAACGTGCGCAGCAGGTGAACTGCAGGGCCTTGTCCGCGGTTTGGTCCGGGGCGGTGACGACGCTAAAACCTTCGACCCATTGGCGGCAGCTCTCCGTCAGGCCCTGTCGCGCAGCCCATTGCCGGCCATCCAGGCCCGCCCGCCATGAAGCGGCCACCGCCGTGGGCGGTGAGGCCGCGCGGCCCAGCGCATCGCGCGAGAGCACCATCTGCCGCAGCATGCCGGCCAGGGCCAACCCGATGCACGCCGCCGCGGCGAACTTCGCCGCCGATCGCCAGGGCCAGGCTACCGTCTGACGGCGAATGCTGGCCGCGACGCGCGCCACCACCGGCCGCGCCACGAGCTGCTTTGTGTTCACCCCCGACGCGGCATGGTCCGACCATACCGATCGCGCCGCCGCGGCGCCGCCATAGCGCGGCAGACCGTCGCACTCTTCGGGGGCGATGGCCTCTTGCAACAGCTCGATGGCAGGCCGCAGGGCCTCGGCCAACTGCCGGCAGGCGTCGCAATGATTGAGGTGCGCCTCGACGATGCCATCGGACGCAGCCCCCGTGGGAAAGGGCCCACGCGTGAGAATGTCGAACACTTCGTCGCAATGGATCATAGCTCGTCGCTCTTCGATACGGTGTTTGCTTGACGCACCAGTTCGGCCAACCGCATCAAGCCGCCCTTGACGCGGTTCTTGGCCGTTCCCAGGCTGCACCGCATCGTTTCAGAAATCTCTTCAAACTTCAGTCCGGCAAAGAAACGCAAGCGCAATGCGTCGGCTTGCGCCGGCGGCAATTGGCCCAGCAACGATTCCAGCAGCTCGGAGCGCTCTTGAACCAGCAGGTTTTGCCAGGGCGGAGCTTCGCCGCGGTCGAGGCTGGCCTGATATACGGCCGGCTGAATCTCCGCAGCCGGACGATCGTGCCAGCACCACAGCCTCGGTTGGCGGACATGCCCGGCCCAACTTCGGCGGCATTGGTTCAGCAGAATCGTCCAAAGCCAGGTGCGGAAATTATTTGGCTCACGGTAACTGGCCCGCCATTTAAACGCGGCGAGCAACGTTTCTTGCACGGCGTCTTCAGCCCAATCGCTGCGGCCCAGCCGGCTCTTGGCCACGCGCAACAAGGCCGGCTGATAGCGGCGCACAATTTCGGCAAAGGCGGCGCGGTCGCCCGCCTGGGCCAATCGCATCAGCTCCTGGTCAGAGATGGGCGGGCCGGCATTGGACATGATTCCATTGTGCGCTCGACCACGCCTCGGCGGCAATAGGCATTGCCCACTTCATCCGGCCACCAGACGATTCCTCGGCCGAACAATAGCCGATACCGTGTCGGCGGGCCGAGCAATCTCGCGGCTCGCCGGGGCGAAAGTCCTTCGTAGGGCAAGCCCAGCGCGTCGCCCACCGCCATGCCAAGCAAGGAGCCGACGAGAGCGCGTTGTGAAAGCGGCATGCCGCCATTTTAACGCCAGCGAAGGGACGGCCCAAATGGCCGCCGCGGCGACTTTGCGATCGCCATACTGGAGGAACGCCGGCACTAATAGAGCCGAGGCGCGCACCAGTACAGGCAGGTGGGAGCAAAAGACGCGTATCAGGGGCTGTCGATCTGGCAATTCGGCAGTGCCTGTTGAAGTTCCGCCACGGCAGGTTCAGTCACCTGAAGTCCGCGAAGACTAAGCGATTGCAAGCGCATCAAATTTTTCAAGTGGAGCAAACCAGCATCGGTTACTTGCGTACAATCGAGGCTAAGCGACTGCAAGCCGTTTAAACCCTGCAAGTGGATGAGACCGGCATCTGAGACGTTGGCGAACGCGACGTCAAGTTCTTTAAGTCGATGTAGTTTTCGCAAGTGAGCCAGCCCGCCATCAGTCACAGCGGCCCGCGTGCTGCGAAGTTCCAGCACTTCTAAGTCCGTCAGATGCCGAACATGAGCTATACCTTGGTCAGTCATCATCGTGCCGGCGAGCAAGAGAACTCGCAGTTCATGCAAGTCGGTCAGGTTAGCGAGCCCTGCACCCGTGACTGGTGTACCGCGAAGATCAAGCAGTTCGAGGCGCTTCAGCCGACGTAGGTAGACTAAGCCATCGTCAGTTACGTTAGTTCGGCAGAGCCGTAGCATTCGCAAGTTCGTCAGCAATTCCAAATGGGCGAGGCCTGCATCACCAATCCCGGTGCCGCCAAGCGACAGATCCTCTAGCTTTTGCAGCCACCCCACGTGGACGAGCCAGTCATCGGCAAGCGCCGAAGAATCAAGGTTGACTTTTTGGACGTAGTCAAAGTAATCCCGAGGAATCCTGAACTGTGAACCCTCGTCTAAAGCATCGCTCCTACTCCATCCGCCATGGCGATAAAGGACTTCCCCGCCGATTTCTGTGATTGCGGCCACCGCCCTTCGCTGCCGCTCGGCCGGCACGACCCATGTGCTGAGGGCCGCGCAGATCGCCGTCACGAGAATGAGTACGGAGCGCAGAGAGAACCGCCTCCAAGACCGCAAGCGGATTCCCCACGTTGTACTGAGTGGATTGCCCATGCCTTGAGAATGGAGCGAACGAAGGCATCGTGCAAGGGCATCCATCAGCGGTCGCGGCTTGAAGAAGCGAATGAGAATCAAAAATCGGCCGTTTGCCTGAGCCACCGGCACAGCTTACTGTAAAGGCGATGGCCACCGCAGACGGTTCGCTTGCAGAAAGGGCTTCATGCCCGCGTTCAGTCGTTCGCCGACTACAATGGCTGCTGGCCGGGCACCTGCTGCTGGGCCTGTTGCCGGCCGCGGTTCGATTGTTGCCCGCGCAGATGCAGTTGTGGCCGCAGCACGACCTGGTGCAGTTGACGCAGTTGGCCTTGCTGTATCCGTCGCTGGGGCAAATGATGCTGCTCGGCCTTTGGGCCGGTTTGGGCGGCAGCCGGATGAGCGTGCGATTCATCGGCACTATCCTCGGCTGCACCTATCTGGCGATCTGGCCGACGATCGGACCTCCCTGGTCGGCGCCTGGAACATGGGCCGATTGGCTCAGGCACTATCGCCAGGCATTCTTTTTCATCGGCATGGTCGTGGGCATTCTGGCTGCGGTGTTCCTTATCATCCGGCGTTGGTTTTGCCAACTACGGTTGCTGCCGGCCGACAACGGTCAGCCTCCGCCGGGGCGCGTCCAGTATTCCATCCAAAACGTGATGCTGGCGATGACCCTGGTTGCGGTGGTGCTCGGCCTGGCGGGCAATGCCGGACCGAGTGCAAACAGCGGCTGGCAGGCCCTGGCAACCGCCGCTCTGATTCTCGTCACGTTTTGCATCGATGCCCTGTTTGCCGTCTGGGCCACATTGGGCGTCGGACGTATCCGCTGGCGGATTCTTCTCGTTTTTCTCGTGGCTGCCCTGCTGGGCCTCGTCTTGTCGGTCAAGTCGGGACACCATCGGGAGGTTTGGTGGCTGATGCCAACTTGGATTCTGACTTGGCTGCTGCCGATGGTGGTTGTTGTCGCATCCCTGCTAGTCATTCGGTCGTGTGGCTATCGCCTCGTGCCTAAGTCGGCGAAGGTCAGGTGACTGGCACCGCGCTGCCAGTCGGTTGAAGTCTGGCAACTTACGAACTTAGCCTCTCAATCACCGGCAATGGATGCTGGCGTTCAGGTAGGGTGGGACGAGCGAAGCGAGTCCCACCCTACCCCGACGGCCATCTCGTCGAGTGCGACCCGGCTACTCGGCCAACTCGAGACGCACGCCGGGCGAGCCTGTAAGCTCTGCCACGACGTCGCGCAAGCTTTGAACCGTTGCCTCACGTGTGTGCTTGTCAAAGTACACGCGAATGAGCGTGACGCGTTCGGACCCGACGTGAT
>DASSFG010000754.1:0-8643 GCA_035694685.1 Pirellulales bacterium | reverse complement strand
CAGGCTCGCGCACCCGAACATCGTGGCTGCCTACAGCGTGCTGCGGCCGGGCGAACTGCTCGTGTTCGCCATGGAATACGTGAAGGGGCAGGATCTTTCGCAGGTCATCAAAGGGCGCGGCGCTTTGCCCGTGGCCAATGCGGCGTTTTACATTCATCAGGTCGCCAACGGTTTGCAGCACGCCTTCGAGAAAGGCATGGTCCATCGCGACATCAAGCCCAACACCCTGATGCTGGACATCGACGGCAAAAAGCACGTCGTCAAGATTCTCGACTTCGGCCTGGCCAAAGCGACGAGTGAAAAGGGCGCCGAAACCGGCCTGACCAAATCCGGGCAAATGCTCGGCACGCCCGACTACGTGGCGCCCGAGCAGACATTAGACGCCCACAAAGCCGACATCCGCGCCGACATCTACAGCCTCGGCTGCACGCTTTACTTCCTGCTATCCGGCGGCCCGCCGTTTCAGGAGACCAGCCTTTATGAAATCCTCGAAGCGCACCACAAGCGCGAGCCAAAACCCTTGAACCTGGTTCGGCCCGATGTACCCATCGAACTGGCGACCGTCGTAGCGACGATGATGGCCAAAGATCCGGCCAAGCGTTATCAGACGCCCACCGAGGTGGCCAAGGCGCTGGTGCCGTTCTTCAAGTCCGGCCAGGCTGTTTCCACGGTAAATGCGACCGACACCTCACGCACACCGCCACCGGGCGAAACGCCTCACGGTCTCGGTGACCCGACGCCAGTCGCACCGATAACACCGCCTCCGACACCACTCCCGGCAGCGGTGGCTGTTGCCTCAGCGATGCCGGACGCGACGGCTGAGCCTGCTGATCTCCTGGGCGTTTCCATGGACACCCATCGCCCTGCCGCCGATCGCCGCACGGCCTGGTGGCGTTCGTCGCCTCCTTGGCAGCGCTGGACGGCGCTCGTCGGAGCAGCCGCCGTCATGCTGCTGGGCACTGTGTTCCTGATTCGGACACCCAAGGGCACGATCAAGCTTGAATTGAGCGACTCGAACGCCGACGTCGAAGTCACCGTGGATGGCAACCGGGTCGACCTCGCCGGACTTGACGAGCCGCTATCGCTGGAGGTTGGTGAGCACAGCTTCAAAGTCGTAGGCAAGGGCTTCGAGACAATTACGGAGCAGTTCAAGGTGATCCGGGGCAAGAACGCCCCGTTGGAAATCAAACTGGCGCGAAAAGATGCAGCCGAACCTACGCCGCCCGCACCCGGCGCTGCTCCGGCCGAAATCAAGGCGGCACCCGCGGGTTGGGTACAGTTATTCAATGGTAAGGACACGAACGGTTGGGAGGGAAATCCCAACTGGAAAGTCGAGAACGGGATCCTTAATGGGTTTGGTCACCTCCGCACGCAACGTAGTGATTTCAAAGACTTCCATCTGCGCATCGAAGCGCGCATAGCTGCGGGGGGCTATGCTTGGCTCGTTGTCCGTGACCGATCAGGGCAATGGAACGACGGATACGCGATTGTACTGAACAACGATAACCCAAATCCCAGCAAGACTGGTACGCTGATCGTCCCGGACAGGGGGCCAGTTCGGAACGTCACCTACTCGCCAATAGCGGCCGGCCAGTGGTTTACGCTTGAGGTGATTGCCCAAGACGATCGGCTGGTTGTCAAGGTAGCCGGACAAACGACAGCCGTTTACAGCGACCCGGATCGGCGTTTCGCCGCCGGATGTATTTGGCTGGGCCCGGTCGGCCGGCCAGGGGAAGTGGTCCACTTTCTCCTTGAGTTCCGCAAGATCGAGATCAAAGAGTTCCCAGAAAGTGACGCAGGAGAGGAAAAACTCCAGGAGTTTATCCAGAACCCCACTTTTGCCGAGGAGTTCAGCGGTTGGAACCTGGAAGGCGGCGCGCCGGGATTTCATGTCTTTCCAACTAAACACGGACACAACGCGCTGACCACGTTCGGTATATACAAAGATCAGACGATGGGACGAATCTATCAGCAGTTTCGTGTTCCTCAAAACGCGAAAGAGCTTGAGTTCGACGTACACGGCAGAAATCTTCCCAATCTTTACGTGGCGTTAAAACAAGGCGAAAAGAGACATTTCAAGGTAACCGGGCACAACTCCAATGAGTGGCGGCACGTTACCTGGAATCTTCAGGAGTTGCGCGGCAAACCTGTCACTTTGGAGATTGTCGATCATGCGCCAGACGGATACATCGGCGTTAAAAACTTCCGCATCGTGGTTGACGGTCCCTCCGGCACAGCGGCGAAGCCGGCGTCAGTTTCGCTGGGAAGTTACCGAGCAGGAAGCGGAGGCCGTCTAAAAAACGCGCTGCCTCTGTTGACCCTTGAAAGCGCAACATCTTCAGCGGCAAAGGCTTGCGATACCACCATTGGCAGGGTGTCTGCGCAATTGCGCCGCGCGCGGCGCAATTGCCCGCGGGTCGCGGTCGCGATGGCAGTGGAATTGGCGCAGCGCGCTGCGCCTTTGGCGCCACCGGGCCCAAAGCGACGGCACGACGGAAATGTGCATGCCACATGAGGGCCGCCTCATGTGCGGTTGCGCCGCGCGCGGCGCAACTGCCCCTGGTTCGCACTCGCGATGGCAGTGGAATTGGCGCCGCGCGCGGCGCCTTTGACCGCGGTGGTGCGATGGGCGGTTGGCAGCCCCGTAATGCTTCGTTCTCGCCACATTTTCCCAAGCATATCCTGAAGGGGAGATAGTGCGCGGGGCGTTGTCGAGGTGCATGACGGCAAGGTGGGATACGACACGCGCGTCGCACGCGCACAAGTAACTAAGGAGAGTGCTGCGACCAACTGATTTGTTGGAAGGGCGTTGGCATTGGCTTGAGCGCGCTGCGCCTTTGACGTCGGCTGGCCCAAGGCAACGGCACGGCGGAGCGTGCCTGCTACTTTGCCGCGGAGGCCCCAAACAGCGCTAATAAACTCGTAAATAGGCTAACCCCGCGGACCGACAATTCCAGTTTCATGAGAAGCAATACACTCGCTTCGCTGGTGGCGGCGTAAGCGGCAGCCACTTGGCATGCTTCCAGGTTTACCCGAGCAGCTTGGCCAGCTTTTGGTAGAGCAGCTCTTCGCATGGCCCGACGTTGGCCACGGTCGGCTCGTAGCCGCCTTGAGCATAGGCATCGGCCGTCGGAATATACATCGGCCCGTAATCGCCATAGCCGGCCACGCAGACGAAATCGTCGGGGCACAGCGCTTGCGCCTTGAGTTGGTACTCGATGAACGGCTCGCCCGGCAGGTGAACCATCCGCGCACGGCCGAGCGTGAGACAACTCAACTCGATCGGTCGCTCGGCGCGCTCGAGCCACGCCAACCGCAAGGCGGCATGGCCGCGCTCGGACAGCCGCTGCTTAGGGTCTTCCAACACTTTCCGGCTGCGCGCGGCGCCGAACCACTCCTCATTCCGCACCGGCAATTGGACCGGCTCGGTCCGCCACGCATATTCGCTCACCGGCAGACGCCGCGTGGCTTCCCAGGCGGCTTTCATCCCCCGATAGATGCGGTCGCGCAACACCGCCCGCTGCTCGTGCGACCAATCGTTGTACTTGCTCGCGTTCTGGTTGCCCGCGCAACCCGTGAAGTACACCTGCAACACATTGGGTTGGTCCTCCTGCATTTTCTGCCGGGCCAGGCCGACGAATTCGCTGCTGACATTTCCTTCGCCGTAATAGCTGATGGGGTGAACGGCATAATAGTGCAGCGCGGCCAACGGCTCGTCGCCATTCCAGAAGCTCAGCGTTTTCAACCAACGATCGACGACCCCTTCCGGCGAGTCGCCCGCGGGGTCGCTCGGTTTGGAACGCATGACGACCTTGCCGTTGGGGGCCGGCACGCGACGGTTGACCGCCACTTTCTCAACCTCGGCCTGCCCGGTGCCGACGTGCGTGAAGGGCCGAGCGTCGGCCAACGACCGCCGGGCCGCCTCGGCCGTGGTATGCACCGCGCGATCGAAAAATGCCCGGTCGAACATCGCCGGCGCCCCGGCCGCTTCCAACAGATGCCCGGCCTCAAAATCGACCAAGGGAGCGTCGTGCTGGTGGAGGCACTGCAGTGCTACGCGGCTGGGCACGGTCCCTACGGCATCGGCCAGGGCCTTTCGCCAGATGGCAAACGCCTCGTTTCCCACGCCGCACCAATCGACCGCGCACAGCACGATCGGCTGGCCCATGCCTAGCAGCACGACGCCCAAGGCCCGCAACGGGTCGTCGATGCGTGCCACCGGAGGCAACCAGGCGGCGATCAGCGGATGGCCGACCGGGGGCGTCACGTCGGCCGAAAACGTGGCCAACGTGAGTTTCGGCGAAGCCGGAGCCTTGTCAGCAGCCAGTGCCGTCCCACTCAGCACACCGGCCGCGCTCAACCGCAGGAAGTCGCGGCGTTCGATGCGATGGTTGTCGATCGCATTCATTCAATCTCTTTCAAGAACAGATTGCGGAACTCCACCGGGTCGTGGTGGTCTTGCAAGGCAAGCCGGCCCCGCGCCGGCACGCCGGGCAACTCCGCTTCTTCAATCACGGTTTCGCCGTTCAGAACCACCGTCACGCGCGGCCCGCGCATGGTGATCCTGAACCGGTTCCATTGGCCGAAGGGGGCATCGGCCTTTTTCTTCGGCAGGCAGGCCCGGCGAATCTCGACGGGCAGCTTTACGTCCTTGTGATAGTCGTTGATGTCACCGGAGCCCATCGGTTGGCTCCAGATGTTGACCTGGCTGCGGTCGCTGCCGCGCAGGTAGATGCCGCTGTCGCCCGCGTCGAGCAATTCGTGCAAGAGAAGCTTGCCTTGTTCGTCGTGGGCGTAAAGGCCGTCGGGCGTGAACACCGGCAGCTTCTTTGGCTGAGGCTTGCCAGGCAGCCGCCAATCGACGACGAGCACGAAGTCGCCGTATTCTTTTTGCGTCCACAGATCGCGATCTTCGCCTCGCTTGACTTGCAGCTTGCCGTCGGTGCGAATCACCCCGTCGTCGGCCACCCAGTGATCCTGGTATTCGTCGCGATAGCGCCAGCCCGCGAACGAGACGCCGTCGAAGATCGATCGCAGTCCTTCATCAGCCTGGGCAATCTTGTCGGCCGGCGGTCCGGAACCGGCCAGCTCGCGGATGCGAAGATTGCGGAAGTGGACCTCGCCCTCTTCCGATTGCAGTGCGATGTATCCCTTCTGCTGGCTGCAGTTCTTGGCCTGCGTGACGACCGCGCCGTTGACCTCCAACATGAGCGTGCCGTCGCGCGAGGTGAGCACATAGTAGTTCCACTCCGGCGACGGGCGGCAGCGCGGTTCCAACGGCGCAGCGAGCGGCGTGGCGCCCTTGCGGCCGGCGCCGGTGATCGGCTCGATGCTGGCCCCGCGGATGCCGAAGATGCTGCCGTGATCGCCGTCGTGAATCTGCACCTCGATTGCCCGTGGGTAAGGCGCGCCGACCTGCGGCAGCGCGTCGGCGTGGACGAACAAGCCGGAGTTGCCTTTCGAGTGCAGGTGTCTCCATTCCAACTCTAGCACGTAGTTTTCATGCATCTTTTCGGTCCGCAAAAAGGCGCGCGGCTTGCCCGTGCCAACGATCGTGCCATCGCGGATCGACCACGTGTCGGGCGCGCCATTGACGTTGACCCAACCGGTCAGGTCGTGGCCGTTGAACAGGTCCCGTGTCTCGCCGGCAGTCGCCGGCTCGGCGTCCGCCTGACCGCCGGCGAAGGAAAGCAAGTAGGCGATCACGTCGGCCGCGTCTTGTTTCGTCAACTCGCGCTCCAGGCCTTCCGGCATGAGCGATTTGCCGCTGCTCGCGATTTCTTCAATTTGCGAACGCAGCACGGTGTCTTCGGCCTTGTCGGCCCGGCGGAGCGTCATGCTCGAGGCGGTGTCGGCGGCGATCAAGCCCGTCAGCGTGCGACCATCGCTGGTGACGACCACGTAGTTCAGATAGCGCGGATCGACCTGCCGACTGGGGTCGAGCATGTCGGTGAGCAACGTTTCGGGTGTCTTTGAGCGCAGGGCGGCCAGCAGGCTCGGACCGACTTCGGTGCCGACGTCTTGCAGCCGATGGCAGACGGCGCAGTTCTTCTTAAAGGCTGCTTTGCCGCGGGCAAGGTCGGAGGGCAACGTCAGGGCCACGTGGTATTCGTCCAGCACTTTGCTGCGATCGGAATTCAACTCGGCCAACAGCGATTGGGCCTTGTTTCGCACGCGTTCGTCGCGATGCTTGCGGAGTTGCTCGCCGCGGGCCGCATCGAGCTCGGTAGCGACGATCTGTTTGCGCTCGATGGCAACGAGGAGTGCGAGCAGCCGGTCCGGCCGGGCAAAGAGAGCTTCGAGCGCTTCCTGACGCACGGCAGGCGTAGAGCGGTTCCAGGCGGCGAGCAAGATTTCGGCCACTTTCGCGTCTTCCTGAACAGACAGCGCCCGAACGGCCGCCACTTGCAGCACGGCTGGCTGCCGCGGCTCGAGCAGCGCCTCCAACGCGGGGCGGGCGAGCGTGAAAGGCGCGTCGGCTAAAAGACGGGCGGCCGCGGTCCGCTCGTCGACCGGTCGCCGCTCGTCTTGGGCCGTCTCGGCCGCCTGCTGATAGAGAGGCGCCATCGCGTCAAGCAGCTCGCCCAGAGCGGCCGGCGGCTGCCGGCCGAGCTTGCCGAGGTGACGTCCGCCGTCGCGCATCCCTTGACCCAAACCTTCCAAAAGGGCAACCCGCCAGATTGCCATTGCGGCCTGGCCTCGGGAGCGAAGCTGGCTGGCGAGCCGCACCAGCTCGCGCTCATCGGCACGGGCGCCAACCAACCGCGCCAGCTGCGTCAAAAGCTTGAGTTGCGGCCCGTCGGCGTCAGCGAGAAATGCCTGGTCGCAAGTGAGCGCTGCCAAGATGCCCGGGGCCATGCGAAAAGCAGAGCTGAGAACGGCGGTCTGGACCCAAGGGTCGGCCGCGTCGCGGCGAGCGATGTTGGCCAGTGCCGCCACCGCATCGGGGCCATCGGTCTCGCCCAGCGTGAATGCCAACTGGAAGCGGACGCGCGACGCTTCGTCGTCGGCCAGCGCGGCCGCAGCAGCGCGTAGCCGTTGGCTGCCGGCCAGGCGTGGTTCGGCGAGGCGCAACGCCTGTTCGCGCACCCCGGCAACCGGATCGTGCAATGCCTGCTCGACCAGTGCGTCGTCCAGAGCACTCAGTCCTTCCAGCGTCCAAAGAGCGTGAATGCGGGCCAGCGGACCTGCGGTCCCGCGGGCCAACTCGATGAGCCGTGGCACGGCGCTGTGGTCCTGACGCTCGACGAGCAGCCGTTGCGCCGTCAGTCGCCACCAGCGGTTGGCATCGGCCAAATGCTCGACTAATTGGGTCGTCGGCGCCTGCCGTAGGGAAGGCCGTTTGCCGCCCGTCGCGCCGCGCGGCGCTACGCGCCAGATTCGGCCGCGCCCAACACTTCCCAACTCTACGCCGCCACGCAGGTCGGCGGGAATATCTCCCGGGTTTTCGATCGACGCCCGATAGAAATCAAGTACGTAGAGAGCGCCGTCGGGGCCGACGTGAAGGTACACCGGGCGAAACCAAGCGTCGGTCGAAGCGAGAAAGTCGTGGTCTGTTTCGGCCCGCCGCGCCGAGAAGGTCGCCCCTTCGGGCAGCAGCACATCACGGTGAATCAGGTTATTGGCCGGCTCACAGACAAAGCTGTTGCCGCGATATTCCTCGGGAAAGACGTCGGCCGTGTAAATGACCGGGCTGCAGGCCGACGTAATATAGCCGCCGCCGGCCATTTCCGAGGGCGGCAGCGACGCCGTGGGCGAGCGGTTGGCGCGCCCGGTTTCGCCCGACCAGTTCCACCAAGCGCCTACTTCGCGGCTGCGCCGGGCACGTTCGACCCGCCAGGCGTCCATCGGGCTGATGCGAAACACCGGGCAGGCTGGGTCGTGGCCGTCCTTGCCGTCGGCGATATCGAGCGCCACCGCGGCCACGCCCAACAAAGGATTGCGCCGCAGATACTGATCGGAAAGCACGATGTGCCGAATGTGCTTGCTATTGGAATTGACGAACCACTGGCCCCAATCATCGGCGGCCAGCCCATACTGTCCGCCGCCCGACGTCGGTTCCAAGCTTCCTGGTTCGCTCGGCCGGAAACGTACTCCGCGGCCGCGCAGGGCGACGCTGGGGGCATCGGCCTTCTCCATCGAACGCACTTCGCCGCCGTAAAAGCCGGCGTTGGCATAGACCCAGTTATCCAATCCCCATTGCAGGCCGCTGACGAGCTGCTCGGAGTTCTGCACGCTGAAGCCGGTATAAAGCGTGCGGCTGCGGTCGGCGCGGCCATCGCCGTCGACGTCTTGCAGGTAGATGATGTCGGGCGCGACGGCAACTAAAAGGCCACCGCCGAGGGGCATGACTGACGTGGGCAGCCGCAGGCCTTCGGCAAACGTGCTGCTTTGCTCATAAAACCCGTCGCCGTCGCGGTCTTCCAGCAAACGGATGATGCCCGACGTGATCTCTCCGATCGGACCACTTTCGGGATAGCCGCGCATTTCGGCGACGAAGATTCGTCCCTCTTCATCAAAGGCCATCGCGACCGGATCGACGACCTGCGGTTCGGCGGCCACAAGCCGTATCTCGAACTCCGGCGGCAGACGAAAACTGGCCTGCTCTTCTTGTTGAGATCGCGGTTGATTCGAGGGTTTTTT
>DASSFG010000753.1:0-12369 GCA_035694685.1 Pirellulales bacterium | reverse complement strand
AGGGATTGTTCGAGCAATCCCGGACCGCCGGCGCGCAACCGTGATGTCAGGTTCCGAAACCGCGCAGGCAGTGACGTCCTAGTGGAAGTTTTGCTCGGCACGTTTGCCGTCGACTGAGCGTGCGATCTCTCGTCCGCACCTCCGATAATTTGAATATCGCTCTGGTCAACCAGCGTTGAATGACTTTGCGATTCGTGGCGCGTCGCATCGCTCCGCAGTTGCGCATCGTAGCAACGTTTGTTCTCGACGTCCGAGAGTCGATCGAGCGCCCGCGATATTTCCGCTTGCAGACGCAAGGCATCGAGGGCGCGTTCGCCCATTTGATAACGGCGGACAACCGCCATACGGTCGATCGAAGCCTGGCGAATCAACGATTGGTCGGCCTCGAAAGCAGGCAACCCCAACAGGTCGTAATGAGTGGGCGGCCGCCGGTCCGGCGGTATTTTTAACCAGTCCCAATACGGATCGAAAACTTCGTCCATCGAAGCCTTCCTCGTGCGCCAGATAATCCGATGACTCGAGCCAGGTAACCGAGAGGCATCGGAGTGCAGTCGTTATGGTAACCGATCTGCCCCCCTTTTGATACGAGCGTCTGTGAAGCGGTCGTAGCTTCGCGGTGTCAGATCCTCGATGGCGGCGGCACAGCTCGGCCAGCCCATAGCCCGCCCCATTGTTTGGCTTGACGACGTTGCTAGACTAAAGGGCGAATGGCCCTCCCGATGAGTGGTGCCATAGTGCCCTTGTTGCCCGGCGCTGATCGGCGGCTGAAAGGAGCGACGACGATGTTCCGGTTCCCCGCGTGCCGTTACGCCGCGATCACACTCTGTGTCGCGCTGTTGGCCAACACTGCGTCGGGCCAGGAGGTGAAGGGCAAGCTCGATGAGTTTGGGAACCCAGTCGGCGAGCATAGCCTGGCCGGGCGCAACGCATTCAAAGGGAAGCGACTGCTCGCCTGGACGAGCGAAATCGAGGTTCAGCAGAATATCTTTCGCGAAGACAATCCGCTCTGGCCAGCGCTCGAAGACAAAGGATTCGCGCTGGAGTTGAAGACAGGCCCATTCGATACCCAGTGGCTGAAAACCGCCGATCAGTTGTGGGTTTTCGCGGGACGCAGTGCCGGCCTCAACAACGCGGCCGTCGAGGCCATTGAGAATTTTGTCCGCTCCGGCCACGGGCTTTATCTGGCCGCCGACAACGCACCCTATCTGGTCGATGCCAATACCATTTGCCAAGGGCTCTTTGGCGCCACCGTTGCCGGCGACTACGAGGGCGGAAAAAACGTCGCGGTGCGCGGCCGCGGCATCACGCGCGACGATTATGAAAGAACTTCGCAGGGCCGGCGAAGCGGCTTCGGCGGCGATGCAAGCTCGGCCAAGGAAAAGCCGCCTCGCGACTTGCCGGGACGCGGCGCGCGGGTGGAAGTGATCGGCAAGGCCAGCCACTATGTCGAGGACCACGCCCTGCTGACGGGCATCAACTTCTTGTATGAGGGTGTAACAATCAGCCATATCGCTCCCTCGTCGAAAATGCAAACCGTGCTTACCGCATCGGATGGGCAGATATTAGCTGCGGTCGCCAAGGATCCCAAATTGCTCGTGTTGGTCGATGGCGGATGGACGCGCTATTATCCCATGTACGTCACGCAGACTGCCGGCACCCTACGTTATGCGGAAAACGTCGCGGCCTATCTGATGGGCAAAGGACGCCGCCCCAGCGGGCCGGAAGGCATCGCCGCCCTGTTGTCCGCCATTGATGCCGGAGATGCCAATCCGGCCGACCGCGGGGCGTTGGCAAAGCTCGACAAGACTCCGCCGAAATATCGCGAGGTGCAAGAGCAGCTCGCTGATATCTGGCGGCTCGCCTCCTCGAAGAAGCCCGAGGTAGCCGAGGCGGCCCGTCGGCAAGTGGTCAACGCCTTTCTGCGGGCGCCCATTTCGGAGTGCATGCGGTGGCTGGCTGACGACGACACAAAGCTACAAGCCCTGATCTGGGAGCAGCTCGACGACCGTATTGCGCGAGCGGACGACGAACGAAAAGCCGCCTATGGTGAAGCGGCGTTGGCAGTGATCGCACAAAGCGATGCCAGGCTGGCTTCGCGGCGCGCCGCCGCCCAGTTGCTGGGCCGATTGAAAAACCGCGCCGCGGCCGAGCGCTTGATCGAGCTGTTGCCCACGTTGCCTCGCAGCCTGTGGGGACCGATAGGCCGCGCACTGGAAGAAATCACGGGGCAAGACTTCGGCCCCCGCGACGGCGCCGGAGTAGCTGAGCTGAACGGGGCCCTGAAGAAATGGCGCGCCTGGAGCGAGGGCCAGCGAGAGCGCTGAGCCTTTCGAGGTCAGGCCAGTTCGGAAGTACGGCCCTCCCTAGGCAGAATAATTTATTTCGTTCGTTTTTTTGGTCCGTTGAAAGCTTTCCCGAAAGCGACGATAATGGCTCCGTTGCGTTTCTGCTGTGGCGGGGCAGAGTCGACTGGTTCCCGGAGGTCCGCCATGACTTGGCGCGGTGTCGGCGTGTGGGCCATCGGAGTGGCGTTTTCTGCATGGTTTGCGGCAGACTCAGCCCGGGGCCAATCCGTTCGTGCAAAACTCGACCAATTTGGCAATCCAGTCGGCGAGCATAGCCTGGCTGGAAAAAATGCCTTCAAGGGAAAACGCCTGCTTGTTTGGAGCATCGAACCCGAAGTACTCCAAAATATCTATCCCGAGCGTAACCCGCTGTGGAGCGCCTTGCGGCAAAAAGGGTTGTCGTTACAGTTGGAAACGGGCAGCTTCAATCCCGATTGGCTAAAAAAAGCCGATCAGTTCTGGTTGTTCGGAGGGCGGAAAGCCGGCCTTGGCGAGTCGGACGTGCAGGCGATTGAAAAGTTCGCGCGATCTGGCCGCGGACTCTACCTGGTTGCGGACAACGAGCCGTTACTTGCCGACGCCGACACGCTTTGCCAGCGGCTGTTTGCCGCCGGTATCAAGGGCAATTACAAGGGCGATCAGATCATTGCCATCCGCGGCCGTGGAATTACCCGCGACGACCATCGCGGCACCTCCGACGTCAGCTCGAAGCGCACCGGGGCGAGCTCGGGCAAGAGCAAGCCGCCGGAGTTGCCCGGCCGCGGCGCGCGGGTTGAAGTGATCGAAAAAACGAGCCATTACGTCGAAGACCATCCTCTGCTGACCGGGCTGAATTATTTGTACGAAGGCTGGACGATCAGTCACATCGAGCGCTCACCGAAGATGGAAATCGTATTGACGGCCTCCGACGGACAGATTCTGGCGGCAACCGCGAGCGACCGAAAGCTGCTGGTGCTCGTTGATGGCGGCTGGACGCGCTATTGGACTAGCCATGTAACCGAGACCGCCGGGACGCTCCGCTATGCGGAAAACGTGGCGGCGTATCTCATGGGCCAAAGCGGCGCCCCTGCGCACGAGACGCTTGCCGCCATGCTGGCCGCCGTCGAGGCGGGTGACGACAACGAGGGCGACCGAACGGCGTTGGCAAAGCTCGACAAGAAGCCGCCGAAGTATCGCGAGGTGCAAGAGCAGCTCGCTGACATCTGGCGGTTCGCCTCGTCGAAGAAGCCCGAAGTGGCCGAGGCGGCCCGTCGGCAGATGGTCAATGCTTTCCAGCGGGCTCCCATTTCGGAGTGCTTGCGGTGGCTGGCCGACGACGACGCAAAGCTACAAGCCCTGATTTGGGAGCAACTTGACGACCGTATTGCGCGAGCGGACGCCGAACGAAAAGCCGCCTATGGTGAAGCGGCGTTGGCGGTGGTCGGCCAGAACGATGCCAGGCTGGCTTCGCGGCGCGCCGCCGCCCAGTTGCTGGGCCGATTGAAAAACCGCGCCGCGGCCGAGCGCTTGATCGAGCTGTTGCCCACGTTGCCTCGCGGCCTGTGGGAACCGGTAGGCCGGGCGCTGAAGGAAACTACGGGGCAAGACTTCGGCCCCCGCGAAGGCGCCGGAGTGGCTGACTTAAACGTCGCCGTGAAGAAATGGCGCGAATGGGCAAAGGGCGGCTGAGGGGCCGGCGGGGGTCAGGCCAAGATTTTTTTCCAGGTGGAATTTTTTCCACAGGGGGCGTCCGGCGGTCATAAAGGGTGCATTCACCGATTCCCACACTACGGCGGTGCTCGATGGCAACGACTCACGACGATCCCCAAACCCCTCCGCGACCGGATTCCCGGTCGGAAACGCCTTCTCCTTGGCAGCGGTTTTATCGGCGATATTCCGGTCACGGCGAGCTGCCGCGGTCGACACTGGTTTCGGTCGGTTCACACCTGTTGCTGGCGTTCGTGCTGATTCTCATGGCCAGCTCGCTCATGACGAAAGACCAGACCCCGCCGGCCGTCGACGTCGTACACGTGGGCGACGATTCCTCGGCAGCCCCCGGCGAGGGCGACGGCGAGGAAGCCTCGGGCGACGCCATGGAAGCCACGGAACCATCCGATTCACTTGCCGAGGAAATGTCCGAAAGCCAGCCTGCCGAGACGGTGAAAACCGACGTCGAGGTCGATGTGCCGACGGAAACAGTGGCGCCCACCGCCGACGAGCTGGTCGCTGAAACCGAAAAGGCGGCGAAGCGCACGGCGGCGGCGGCGGACCGCGCGAAAGCCGCCCTCCAGCGTGCCAAAGATCGTCTGAAGCAGAACATGACGAGCGGGGCCGGCAGCGGAAGCGGCGGGGGCGGAGGTTCGGGAACGACGGGGCGCGCGGCCCGTCCGGCCCGCTGGGTATTGAAGTTCAAGACCGGCAGCGTGCAAGACTACCTCGCGCAATGGGAAGGCTTGGGCGCCAAGATCGCCTTTCCCGCGGCGGGCGACAAATACCGTTACTTCTCGGACCTGACCTCCGGATCGCCCACGTCGGAGGTGCGCGATCTGTCGGGCGAGGGACGGCTTTACTGGATCGACGACGATGCGGCTTCGGCCGCCCGAGTCGCTCAGGCGCTGGGTGTTTCCCCGACGGATTTCTTCCTGGCGTTCTTACCGCTCGAAGTGGAAGAGCGCATGCTCAAGCTCGAACTGGCCGCGGCGGGCGTGCCCGAAGATCAGATCGCCACGACCCACTTTGTCGTCGTCCCGCGCGGCGGAGGGTATGAAGTGCAAGTGCTGAAAACCGTGCTCAAATAGGAAATCAAGGCAACGACGCGGGGGGCGCGGTACCGCATCGGGCCGTCGAGAGTCGTATGTTGGAAAAAGCCTCCGTGACCGATTTCGATCCCTACGCCGAGTGGCTCGGTGTCACTAGCGATCGCCGTCCGCCGAGCGCGCACGACCTGCTCGGCCTGCCCGCCGGTGAGGCGAACGCCGAGGTGATTCGCAAAGCGGCAACCTCGCGCAGCGGCCAGGTACGCAAGTATTGCCTGGGCGCGCGCGGCGCCCTCGCGCTGCGGCTGCTGAGCGAGTTGGCGGCTGCTCAGAACACGTTGATTTCGAACATCGAAACGCTCCACGACGCGGTCGAGCCGCCTCCACCAGTGCAGCAGGTAGCGCCAGTTGCAGCGACGGGCTCGCCGTTCGCCGCGTCGGGCGATCCGTTTGCGTCGGTTGCGGTCGCCGCGCCAGCGGAATTGACGGCGGGCGATCGCTCGGCGAGCAGCGAAATCATTGACGCCGCCCTGGTGGAGGCGCGCTCCTGGTCGGAGCGCCTGCGTGACTGGCAGGGGGCGCTGATTGGTTTTCCCAGGGCCGCTTGGCGACGTATCGTGCGCCTCGACCTGGCCGTAGGCAAACTACTGGGCGAAGAAAACACGATCATCCATAATTTTTTGCGACTGATGTTTGTCACGGGTACGTTCGCGTGCATTCCCTTGCTTTGCGTAGCGGCAAGGTCGCAATTCGATCGCTGGCAAGTGCCGGCGGAGCCGGTTGGGCCGCAGGATCAGGCGAGCGCTCGCGAGTCGGCGGCCAGCCAGGCGCGGGCAACGGCCCAAGCGCGCGGCGCGCGTGAGGCCGACCGCGAATCGTACATGGCGGGAGAAGACCGCTTCAGCGAAGCGACGGCCGCCTTGCTTGAAGGCCGTGTTGCAGACGCCTCTCGACTGTTCGACGACGCACGAGATCACTTTGCTTACTCCGAGCGAAAGGCGCTCGAGCAGATGACCGAAAAAGCTGAGTCACGCGCCGAAGGGGCCCAATTGGCGGCCGACGCCCTCGCTCTCGAGCCTTTTTTTCTCGCGACGGCACAGTCCAAGGCGTACTCCGCAGGTAAACGTTGGTTGGAGGCCGGCACCGTGGCCTGGCAACAAGATCGGCTGGAGGAGGCCTGCCGGCTCTTCGACCGATCGGCGGAGTGCTTTGCACGAGCTCGAAGCGAGGAACTGCGGAGTTTAGCCAATCAAATCGAGGCGGCCCTGGACAACCGCGAGGTCACCGAGGCCAGCGAACTGCTCAACAAGCTTGAGCGCCTGGACCGCCAAAACACACGGCTGGCGAAATGGAGCGAGCGCCTGGAACAAATCCGTCCTGCAGGCGAGCTGGTAAAGGGTGAACTGGTCAACACGATCGGCATGAAGTTCAGGCGCATCGTCGCCGGCGAGTTCGAGATGGGACAAAACAATGCAGACAGGAACGAACGGCCCGCGCATCGGGTTCAAATTACCCGCGACTATTATTTGGGAATCCACGAGGTCACCCAGGCCCAATACTGGGAGATCATTGAGCCTCGATCCAGCGCCGTAAACAGGAGCGATTTGCCCATTGAGAAAGTGTCCGCAGCGGATGCGGAAGATTTTTGCCGCTTGCTAACCGAGCGAGAGCGAACGCAGGGAAGCTTGCCGAGCGGAGCCGTTTACCGGCTACCGACGGAGGCTGAATGGGAGTATGCGGCGCGATCGGGAACGACCACCAGGTGGTGCTGCGGAGACGACGCGCAGAAACTCGCCGACTTCGCCTGGTACGGCGCCCCAGGTGGTCAGTCTCATCCCGTGGCACAAAAACAGCCGAACGCCTGGGGGCTGTTTGACATGCACGGGAACGTCTGGGAATGGTGTTCCGATTGGCAGGCCCCTTATGGCGAATCGCGGGCGATCGATCCGACCGGGCCGCCGATGGGAACCCGTCGAGTGCTGCGCGGAGGTTCATTCCTCAACGAGGCATTGAACGTGCGCTCCGCCACCCGTTACAGTGCCAACCCGACGAGCCGGGTCGCCAGCTTCGGATTCCGCGTGGTGCGGAGTTGTCCATGATGTCCGAAGAACCATCGACCGCCGAATTTGATCCTTATACCGAGTGGTTGGGTATCGCTCCCGGCCTTCGTCCGCCGGCGGCGCACGATCTATTGGGTCTGGCCGTCGGCGAAGGCAATGCCGAGGCGATTCGCAAGGCGGCGACGGCGCGCAGCGCCGAGGTGCGCAAGTATTGTCTGGGGTCGCGTGGCACGGTCGCCACGCGGCTGCTGGGCGAATTGGCGTCCGCCCAAAATACCCTGATCGCGCAAATCGAAACGGTCCACGATACGGAGCCGCCGCCACTTTTGCCGCCGATGGACGAGGCCCCACCGCTAGTACCCCGTCCCTTGCCGCTGGTGCTATCGCCGCTGCCGAATTCGCCTGCGACAAACGCATCCCGCCGTCGCGCTCGTGCGGCGCCGGACGAGCAAGCGGATGCTCTCTCGAAAGGCCAGCTCGTCGCACTTGGCGCCGCCGGCGTCTTGGGCAGCCTGGTGATCTGCTTTCTGGTATATGGGATCTTGGTTCTTCCCACGATATGGGGCAATTCGGCTGCGGCACCTCAAACAAGCGTCGCAGCCACCGAAGAAGGTCAAGGCCGCCCGAAGCTGTCTGTGCCGGTCGCGGTTCCGACAAAACCGCCGCTGCCGCGGGCCGATAAGCCGGGTCAGGCGCAGGCAGCTTTGAGTCGCCCCATGTCCGGCCTGCCGCCGACGACTGTGCCATCGCCCAGCACCGAAGGCGACGACTTCCCGCCGCAACGTCAGTCACCATCGCCGGCACCACCGGCGCCAATCCAAACCGCGGCCAACAATCGGCCGGCAGAGAAGCCGGTAGTTCCCCAGCTCACGCCGCCGTCGGCGGCCAATGGCAGTTCAAGCTCCGCAATGGGGCCACCCGGCGCAGCGACCGATAGACAGCTCGCCGGGCCGCCGCTCCCTGGCCCGCCGAGTAAATGGGAAGTGGACATCGAGCTCCCGAGCGGCAAGGTTCTGTCGCCCTACATGGCGGCCGTCAGGATCAATTGGCAGGATTGGTCCAGGTGGCCGGCGACTGATCCTGGTGCGGCCCCCAACCAAGAGCGCGTGCAATCGGCCATTCGAGAAGCCTGTAAGGTGCCATTTGTCGGAAACAACGGCAAACGGACCTATCTAGCCGCGTACAAGCTCGAAGATAAACCTAAATCCACCAAGCGATCGCGAGTGATGCGGCAGGGCGACTTCAAGCTCGCTGGTCCTGCGGTGGTTTCATTCATGGAGGGCAAACCGCGGCTAATCGCCCACTTTGCAGACGATAAGCCGGTACGGGCGTTATGGCTCTGGGACGAAAACGGGTCGCTCGAACTGTTTCGTCGATACCACTCCGGCGAGCGTTTCGGAAGCACCACCAGCCTTGCCGGAAGCACCACCACCCTTGTATGCCGCGGAGGATTGCCGCGACTAGTCGTGGAATCGGGTACAGGCGTGCCGGGACGCTACGTGGTCGAATGGGAAACGGGCTCGCCCGTGGTATCCTCATTGTCCGACGATGCCGTCTTCCGCGCCTGGCATGCTCTCGAAGCGAGCTTAGACGAGGAACTTGAAAACTTGCACCGTGAGTTTGCACGCTGGCACCGCGGCGGCGGGTTGACGCGCGCGAAGCAAGCCGCCAGCAAGCTGGGCGGTGCCAAGTTGTTGTTGAAAGCTGCCGGCAAGCTCGACCGGGCGAAGGCGTCGCTGCGCGAGGTCGTCGATGAATTCGCCGACACCGATGCGGCCGACGAGGCCCAAAAACTGTTAGACGAGCTGGAATAAATACGGCTAGACCCCGCCGAGCGGGTTGCGATCGTTACCGGGGCGGGCGGGGCGTGGCCTCGGGCGATCGTCGTTTGCTCACGCAGGCGAGACGCCTACGCTACAAGGCATTGCAGTTGATCGAGCTGACCGAGAATCAGCCAAGCGATCCCTTCGACGTCAGTTGTGTCATCGGCCCGTTTCGTCAATTTCGGATTCCGTGTCGCGAGGAGTTGCCGCTGATGAACTTACCTGGCCGCGCAGCGGCCGGGCCTGGCCGAGCAGGGCAAACCGATTCCTAGCCGCGCGCAAAGAGAGTGCGGAAAAAAGTTTTTGCTATTCGACGCAAAGATTGCTACATTAACCCGCTGTGGGGGGCGGCCGTTTCTTGGAGCGAGGGGCTTGTAAGCGGCGCCGACGTCAGTCGCAGTTTCTTTTTGGGGCGGTGATCGTGGGCCGTTGCGGCCCTATCCAGGAAAAGTTTTCCACGCGGGCACGGTAGACGACATTAGGGGTCAGGCAGTGAGCACGACCGCGCTGTGTTGTAGGTCAGGCTTTCCAGCCTGACGCAGATCGTGATAGTCCCCGCGTAAATGTGAGGGTCGTTCGTAACAGCGAATTACGGCCAGAATTCTCACGAATTCTGCTACGAGAACCATTGAGGGATCACCGCATGAGCCTGAACGAAATCTACCAAGCCAATGGCCCCATTTTCACGTTCGTCTTTCTGGCACTCAGCCTGTCGAGTGTCGCCGTCGTCGCCTGGCGACTGTGGCTGAATCACAATGCCAAGAGCGATTTGCCTGAATTCTTGCGGCGGCTCGAGGAAGAATTGAACCAGCGTGGCGTGAAGGGGGCCATTCAATTTTGCGAAGAAGAGCCGGGCATCGTACCCAAGCTGTTCGTCACGGCCTTACAGACGGGCCACCAGGGCAAAGTGGCCACCCGCAGCGCCATTGCCAACTTGATTGAGCTGGACATTATTCCCGACCTGAATTTCCTGCTGCCGCTGGTGCTCGTGTTCGCCAAATTGGCGCCGATGCTGGGGCTGCTGGGTACGGTGTGGGGCATGATTCTCGCGTTCCAGAAGATTGCCGGCGCCACGAAGGTCGAGCCCAGCGCGCTATCGAAAGACATTGGCATGGCGTTGTTCACTACGGCCGAAGGCTTGCTCATTGCGATTCCGCTGATTTTCGCCTACAGCCTGTTCCGCGAGCGCGTGAACAAGTTTGAGCTCGACCTGCAGAAAGCCGCCCAGGCCGCCATGAACCTCTTACCGCGGCTGCCCAAGCAGCCGGTGCGACCGTAACATGCCCGCGACGATGGATTTGAAAGTGGTAGCGCTCGACCGGGTCTATGCCGGCGTGGCCATGAACACGCTCGTGCAATGGGCGATGGAAGGGCGGATATCGACGGCCGACCTGGTGCGCGCGACCGGCGGCGAGTGGCTATCGGTGACGCGGGTGCCCGAACTGGCGGCCAGCTTGCCGCACGGTTTCGTCGTCGAACCCTCGCTTGACGGCGAGCCGGAAGCCGAGTTCGAAGCCGACGAGGCCGAACAATGGACCGCCCAACGGCCGCGCCTGCGCGCCGAAGAGGCCGAGATGGACATGACGCCGATGATCGACGTCACCTTTCAACTACTGATCTTCTTCATGCTAACCAACAACCTGGCCAACCCGGCGCCGATGCTCGTGCCCCAGGCCGTACACGGGCGAGGCGTCGATCCGCAGGGCAGGCAGACGGTGCTGATCGACGAAAACGGCACCTATTATCTGGGCGACAAGGCCGACGACGCGAATGCCGTGAGAACGCTCGATTCGCTGATTCAGGAGGTGGCCGGCAACGCCTCCGCGGCCGACCGGCCGATGGACGTGATCGTCAGCGCGCACAAGACCGCCAAGTACGCGCAAGTCAGGCAGTTGGTCGAAAAACTCGGCGGCGTCGCCAACTTGGGCGAGGTCATGCTCGGCGTCGAGGAGAAGAAGTGATGGTCGCGGCGAACACCTGGCGCGTGCGCAAGGAAGACGATTCAGGCGTCGGGCGGGCCGTTGGCTTCGAGCGACTGGCCAAGGGAATTGAAGACGGCGTCTGGTCGGAGACCGACCAGGTCCGAGGCCCACACGACGCCCAGTGGCTGCTCGTTGGAGAACATCCACAGCTTGAAGAATTCGTGCCGCCGCGCCGGCTGTTTCGCCCTTCGAACTCGGAAGAGGCCGAGATGGACATGACGCCGATGATCGACGTCACGTTTCAACTGCTGATTTTCTTCATGATCGCGGCCACATTTGTCGTGCAGAAAACGTTGAGCATGCCGCGGGCCGAGGCTTCGGAGGAAGAGGGCGCCTCGACGGTCACCATTGCCGATCTGGCAAAGGACAACATCATGGTCAAAGTGGCCGCCGACGGCAGCGTGACCCTGCAAGGCGCCCCGGTGCCGCTCGACGGCCTGACCGATGCCCTCAACAAAGCCGTGCGCGAGCATTCCCAAGCGGGGCACCAGAGCACCGAGCTGGTGCTCGACGTGGCCGACGAAGTCGAACACCAGACCGTCGTGGCGGTGATCGATGCCGCCGGCGGCGCGCAGATCGAGAAGGTGCACTTCGTTTCCCGCAAACCCCCTGCAACTGACTGAAGCAGTGTCAGCCCAGAACACGATTCACTGCCCGGCCTGTCGCCAGTCCTTCTCGCCGCCGGCGAACGCGGAGGCGCCGTGCCGCTGCCCGAACTGTGGCTCGATCGTGATTGGGCGATGCTGCGACCTGGAATGGATTGGCGGGGGCGCCATGGGCGACGTGTATCGCGGCCGGCAGGCCGACATGGGCAATCGCACGGTGGCCATCAAGGTCCCGAAAGCCGGAACGCACCGCATCGCCGAGCGCTTCGAGCGCGAGATCAATGCCTCGGCCCGCTTGAAACACGAGAACATCGTCTGCGCGTACGACCGCGGCGAGCAGCTCGGCCGTCCGTTCCTGGTCATGGAGTTCGTGGCCGGCCGGGTGCTGCGCGACCTGGTGGAAGCGGAGCACCCGCTTTCGCCCCGCCAGCTGGCGCGCATCCTTTTAGGCGTGGCCCGCGGGCTGGCCCACGCAGCTCAACAGGGAATTATCAATCGCGATCTCAAGCCCGACAACATCATGCTGGCTTCGTCCGGCGATGAGACGGCCAAGATTCTCGACTATGGCCTGGCACTGATGGCCGACGTCGACGGTCCGGCGTTCGAGGTCACGCGCTCGGGCGCCTTGTTAGGCACGCCGGGTTATCTGGCGCCGGAACAGGCGGCCGATCCGCACAACGTGACCATCGCCGCCGACGTCTACGCCTTGGGATGCACCGGCTTTTACAGTTTGACGAAGCAGCCGCCGTTCAGCGCCTCGAGCCTGGACGAGATGCGCCGCTGCCATGCCGAACGAGAGCGTCCGCCGCTGGCGGAGCT
>DASSFG010000752.1:0-14551 GCA_035694685.1 Pirellulales bacterium | reverse complement strand
ATCCTGCATCCATATCCACACCAACGATTTTACGCTCGACTCAAGGTAGGAGCCGTATGAGGTAGCTCTTCAAGTACGGATCTGTGCGGGGGGTGGCCCGCAAGGGCCATCCCTACCGCGATCGTTCCTCTTCTTCCGGTTTTCCCGCAGCCGGCATCGCAAGAACCGGTGAGGAAGCCCGGTCGGCGGTTTGCCTACGGTGATCGCTGCTACTTCTTTAGCTTGGGGCGAGGTACAATTTGGTCGAGATGGTATCCACGACGAGGATTAGCAAATGGCAAGCGTAACGATTGAAGAGGCCCAGGCGCGTCTGCCGGAGCTCGTTCACCGGTTAACAACCGACGAGGAAGTGGTCATTACGGAAAACAATCAGCCGGTTGCGCGGCTCGTAAAATCCGCGCCCAAATCGCAACCAAGGCGGAGGCAACTGGGAACAATGAAGGGCTCGGTGCGCTACATGGCGCCCGATTTCGACGCCCCCCTGGAAGATTTTCGGGAGTACATGGAATGAGGCTGCTCGTCGATGCCCATTGCCTGATTTGGGCGGTGGACGATCCGGCGAAGCTCACTCGTGCGGCGTCCGTCGCGCTCGGAGATGCCGCCAACGAGTTGCTGATTGGGGCCGGCACCATGTGGGAATTGTCGATCAAGACCGGACTGGGGAAGCTCGCGCTCTCGTCGCCGTTCCGACAATGGATGGAACAGGCAATTGCGGATTTGGACCTCACCGTGACGCCCATCTCGCTTGAACACTGTCATGTTCAAGCGTCGCTTCCTTTTCATCACCGCGACCCATTCGATCGCTTGCTTGCAGCGCAATCGCTGACCGAGGGAGTGCAGGTAGTGAGTGCCGACGCGATTTTCGATCAATACGGCGTGGGCCGGATTTGGGCGTGAACGCGACACCCGCGCCCGGAGGCATGACGCAGGGAAGACTCGCCGCACGTTTACCGCGGGTTTGCACCCGCGGCTATAATCCTTTGCCGCTCCGCGGCAGAAAGTGACCTCGTTTGAATTGAATCACCACGCGGTTTGTCGACTCGCCTTGCCCGGCGAAATCTGACGTGATAGATGCTCGTGTCTGGAACACTGATGCCCGCTAATCTTCGCTAATGGGAATAAAAAAGCCGTTATTCCGATTAGCGTCGATCAGAGTTGATTAGCGTTCTTCTTCTTCCGGTTTTCCCGCGGCCGGCACCGCAGGAACCGGTGAGGAAGCGCGGCCTACGGTTATCTACGGCGATCGCCGGTCGGCGCGCGGCGCGCGAGGCGGGGTATTATCGGCTGCCGATCCTATTGACGAACGATTTTGTCGGTGCAGCCCGACTCATGCAGCGACTTGCAAGCACGCTGAATGTACCCTATCTGTACTGCGCCGACGCCGATGGATGCAAAGCCGAAGCCTTACGCGCCAAAACGCGCCAGCCACTGCGGAGCGGCGGAATGCAAAGTTAGAGCTGCTCCTGAATTCCCGGTCGTGCGAGGACATTACTCGAGATATCCGCTAAAATCGCTTTTCGCGTCCCAGCAGCGGATGACGCCTTCGCTCGCCCCGGCTGGGTCGGCACTGCCGCTCGTCAGACCCTGGCGAGCATCCTCATCGCCAGCGTCTGCGAGGTCCGACTCGCCCTCTTGCTCATCCACGGCCCCACCTCTCGTTCATCCAGCGGCCTTGCAAAGTATCCCTGCCGCGTGCCACTCGTGCTCGATTCCTCGCATCAGTAACGCGCAATCGAACTCAACAGAGCCGGGGGGAAACGCAGCTCGATTCTCGAAGAAACTCTACTCCACCCTTGTCACGTCGAGAGCCTGCACCTGCCAGTTGAAGCTGCGCAACTCCAGGCCGTCGAACCGACCGGGCTTGGCGGTGACCGAATAGCCCAGCGAGCCTCGTTGGAAGAAGTCGGAGGCTTCGTTGAGCGAGGCGAAGGTCGACGTCGCGGGAATGTCATCGGCGGCGCCGCCTTCAACCAGCAGGTGCGCGTGCTGGTCGTCGCTTGTAAGTTTAATGCGGTAGCGGTTGTCGCGCTCCTGAACCTGGAAGACGCCATGGTGATGCACGCCAGGGAACAATCGGCCGCCAGCCAGAACATTGAGCCGCGACGATGAATCGCGGCGCGGGACAAAGACACCCTCGCAGCTCTTGCCGTCTTGCTGCCACTCTACGGCGATTCGATGCGCTGCATTCTCCGACGAGATGCCCACCATGGCGGGCAAGACGCGCGGTCGAACGTGCTTGAGTCGGATAAGACACACACCGGCAATGCCCGTGCCGCCGACCAACTTCGGCCGGAAAGGTGCCGGAAGCTGCCGCGTGAGGATGACCGGGTCTACCCGGAAGTTGACTAGGATTCGCCGGTCGATGACGCCTCGGATGATCGGGATTTGCATTGTCTCCTCCTTGACAGGCTAACCGCAGAGCGAAAGAACAGATAACTCGTCTGCGTCGCGCCGTCTCGGACCTGATGCAGCCAAGGAACGCGGCCACGGCAAGCATGGCCACTAGCAAGGCAGGCAGACTGAACTAGAACCGTCGGCCCGTTGCCGAATTCTAGCCGGCAAATCGCCGATTGGCGAATCGTGCGGCGGTGGCATCGACCGCCGCTACCTAACGCGCCTCTGCGTGTCGAACCGATGCGGATTGCTCAACGGCGTTCGTGGCATCGGTCGATCACCCTGGTGCAGACCTTCACGACCTTTCGACATCGCCTGCGGTTTCGCCCACTTCAGGCCCCGATTCGATCAACTTGCCGCCCTCTCCTATGGACGATCTGCGGCGATGCGAATTCCAAAATTAAGATACCCAGCGGGGGCCTTCCGGCCGTCTGGGCTCACAAGTCGTTCATTTCGGCACCACCAGTCCGGAACATCGAAACTGCCCCCGAACAGGTAGGTCTCGTCGGACGTCCACTCCCAGACGTTCCCGAGCAGGTCATAGATGCCAAGACGATTCGGCTTCTTTTGCGCCACGGCGTGCGGACGATTCGCGGCCGTTGAATTGAACCAAGCGTAGTTTGCGATGTCGCCAGGGAACGCTTCGTCGACGGACATGCCGAGGAAGCAAGCGTAATGTAACTCTTCCTCGCTGGGAATGCGGAACGTGAATAGCCTGCCACTGTCGCCGCGGTTCAGCTTATCGCAAAAGGAGAGGCAATCGTTGTAGGCCATCCTCGTGATCGGCAACTCATCCCCTTTTTCGGCGCTCGGGTTATTTCCCATCACAACCTGCCACTGTTTCTGCGTAACTTCCGTCCGCCCCAAATAGAAGCTCGTGATCTTGCCATCCGTGCTCGCCGGAATCTTCACCAATCTCATACTAACGCCCGGTGCCAAGACAAGATCGAGATACTTGCCGTCATCGCGATCACGCGAGTCAGCGTCGTCAACCGACGTACTTATGCTTCCACCAGGCGGACTGGTGTCAGCCAGGGGAGAATCACTCGATGCAGGCGGTGTCGGTGGCGCAGGAGCGGCCTCGTTTACCGGCGCCGTAGCGGCTTGCTTGCGGCTCGAATTGGCAACACTAGTCTTCGCGCTGCTTGTGCCGGCGGTTTTGGTTTGGCGATTCTTCATGTCCGCCGGGCCAGAGGGGCGCAACGCAATCCACATCACGAGCGCAAGCACAACCACGCCGCTCACACCGGCCGTAGGAATCAGCCACGCCATCTCCCTCTTGCGCCCACGCGCGGAGAGCCGGCTGACGGGCGTCGAGGCGCCCACGTCGATGAACGGCGAGGATGCCGCTGCAGGCTGCGGCTGCGGCAATGGTTTGGCGTGGGGCGACACGCCCTCACCGCGGCCTTCTACCGGCGGAACGGCAGGGAGGGTGTTCCCTACAGATAGCGGAGGCGTTCGTACAATCGCCAGTTTCTCGCGCAACTGGCGATCGTAGTCGGCTTTCTTTTTTGGGTCGAGCAGGGTGACGCGGGCGGCCGCGCATTCATTTAGCAGTCTTTGGGATTGGGCCGAGTGCCGGCCAATCTGGTAGCTGCGGAGGTGCGACATCTGCCGATCGGCCGCCGCCTCGATGACATCGGCGTCGGATTCAAACAGCACCAAGCCGAGTAGTCGATAGTGGTTCGGCGGCTGTTCTTGAGGTGGAATCCCCAGCCACTTGTAATAGGCATCGAATGATTCGGCCATGATCTTCCAAACCGTGCGGTCAACAGGCTAACCTATAAGCGATCTTTGCCGATTTGAGCCAGCGTCTCAAGGGTTCCGCATTGGCCAGAGAAGCCTATGCGATCGGTTGTAGAGAGCCCCTGCTCTATCGGGAACCCGCACAGGTCACATCGACCGACGCATCGAACGGCTCGGCCTAAGCGATGTCGGCGGTGGCGCCTTGTCGTGGCGCTGCACGTTTGCTGAGAAGGCCTTCGATGTCCAGCGGCCTGCATAACGCCGGCTGTTTGACGGCCTGCGCTGTGAGGGCGGCGTTCCATCGACACTAATACAAGCGAGCGCCGATAGCCGTGGTGCCGTGAGGAGGATGAGGGAAATGTCGAGCCGTACCGCTGAGGCGTTGGCGATGGGGCCAATCAGAGCGCCAGAGTGTGGCGTAACGCCTGATCCAGACGCTGCATGACCGGACAATGGCCGATTGCATCGCCACCGCTAAAGGGCATCGTAGACATCCATTTCCGGACGGTCCCAATCCTCAGAGAATGGAGCCAGTCGGCGGCGGAGATCGGCGGCCTGTTCCTCATCGATTCCCCGCTGGCGAAGATCCACCCCCGTCGGCGAGAGGAAAGTAACAATCACGCGGCCGCCGGCATTCGGGGGCACTGGTTCGAGCAATTCGACCCTTCCGTCGCGAAAAACACCCTCAATCGAGTTCAGCATGTCGAATCCTCTTCTTGTCTAGCGTGCTTTCCACCGCCAATCTCTTCCCATATCTTATTCTACCACCCCGCCGGTGCCGGCAACATGCAAAGAGTTTGCCCTCACGCCACATCCGGGGCGACGAGATGCAAGGGATGGAAGACTGCGCTACCGCCATCGGCGGTATCAAGCGGCGCAGCCACGGCGGACGAAGGCCGGTCGTGTGGAAGCTGGCCGGCGGCCATGTAATTGCGGGCTTTGAGCACTTCGGCGTGAACGATGGGAAAGGGCGGGATGTTGGCATCCCATTCGAGCAGGGTCGAGACGCCGCCCGTGAGAGCGTGCGCCCGGCGATAAAGTTGCCAGACGGGGTCGATGACGTGGTTGTCGTGCGTGTCGATCAAGTGCGTCTCGCAGTCGGTGTGGCCGGCCAGGTGGCACTGCACGACACGCCGGTGCGGCACATGGTCGATGTATTCCACGGGGTCAAAATCGTGGTTCACGCTCGACACAAAGACGTTGTTCACGTCGAGCAGCAGGCCGCAATCGGCCTCGTCGGCCATCCGCGACAAAAACTCCCACTCACTCATCGTCGAGCTGGCGAAGGTCAGGTAGCTGCTCGGGTTTTCCAGCACCAGCCGTCGCTCCAAAAAGTCTTGCACGATGCGGATGCGCTCGACGACGTGCCGCAGGCATTCCTCGTTGAGCGGCACGGGCAACAGATCGTGCGTATTGCGTCCCAGCACGCCCGTCCAGCACAGATGGTCGGAAATCCACTTGGGCCCGATCGCGTCGGCCAGGCGCTTCAAGCGGCCAAGATAGTCGAAGTTCAAAGGATCGCTGCTGCCGATCGAAAGCGACACGCCATGCATCACGATCGGATAACGCTCGGCAAGCTGGTCGAGCACGTAGCGTGGTCGGCCCTGTGAGTCGATGAAGTTTTCGGAAATGATCTCGAACCAATCCACCGCCGGCCAATGTTCGAGCAGGTAGGGGAAGTGAACGGTGCGCAGTCCCACACCCAGCCCAAGCTGAGGATAGCCAAGTCGCGGTGGGGTCATAGCACGGTGTCTTCGTGTTCGTAGCCCGGAGCGCAGCAGCAGAGGAATTTCAGCACCTCGCCGCCGGTGTTGGTGATCTGGTGAACGGTGCCCGGTGGAATGGCAATCGCGTCACCGGGGCCGACCGATCGCGTTTCATCGCCGATGCGCATTTGGGCCGAGCCGGCGAGGATAAAGTAGATCTCCTCGGTGCGTGGATGGTGGTGCGGCGTGGTGCTGGCGCCGATCGGCAGACGCGCCTCCGCCAGGCTCTGATTGCGAATCGACGAATTGCGATGCGCCAGCAGTTCGCGAATCTCCGAACCATCGAGCGTGGTAAAGGGCACAACGCGATCAATGTTGACGACGTCCATAATCTACTTCTCCCACAGTCGTGTCTCGACGCGGCCGTCGCGGGTGATCCAGCCGTGATACATGCCGTCGCCGTTTTGAGCGGCCGAAAAGCGGCCCTGGGCGTCGAGGACGATGGCGCCGCCGTTGCCGCCTGCATCTTCAAGCTCCTTGCCGATGACACGCTCCACCGCTTCTGCGACGCTCAGGCCCTTGTATTTGACCAGCGCGTTGATCTCGTGGGAGACGGCAAAGCGAATGAAAAATTCGCCGTGGCCGGTACACGAGACGGCGCAGCCTTCGTTGTCGGCGTAGGTGCCGGCGCCGATGATGGGCGAGTCGCCGACGCGGCCATACATTTTGCCGGTCATACCGCCGGTCGACGTGCCGGCCGCAAGGTTGCCCTGCCCATCGACCGCCACCGCTCCCACCGTTCCCCAATGAACGTCGCCCGTCGCCTCTCGGTCGGACTTGCGTTCGACGGCCGATTGTTTGCCGGCGCGGGAGCGGGCCTTGCGCCAGCGGTCCTCGATGTCTTTCCAGCGGGGCAGCGTCCAGAAATAGCCGGGGTCGACGATTTCCAGGCCGGCCTTGGTGGCAAACACTTCGGCCCCACGGCCCGTTAACAGCACGTGCGGCGACTTTTCCATCACCGCACGCGCGGCCGAGATCGGGTTCTTAACGATCGTGACTCCCGCGACGGCGCCTGCCCGCTTCTCCTTCCCCTCCATGATCGAGGCATCAAGCTCGTTGCGGCCCTCGAAGGTGAAGACCGCGCCTTTGCCGGCGTTGAACAGGGGCGAATCTTCGAGCACTTTGATGGCCGTTTCGACGGCGTCGATACTGGCGTCGTCATCCATCAGCCGTTGGTGCCCGGACCGCAGCGACTCGGCGAGTACTTCGCGCAGCGCCTTGGCCTCCTCCTCACTGACATCCTCCTCATCGTCGGCCATACCGCCATGAATCGCCAGCACCACGTCGGTAGCCGCCGGCTTTTTCTCGGCGGCCAACGCGTGAAGTGCCGAGGGCGAGGTCATGGAAACTCCGATCAAAATAGCAAGCAAGCGTGGCACGGCGGGAACAGGCTCCAAAAGGAAAGCGTGTGTTCTTTTTTACATCAAAGCTACTGCGCACGGTAGCCGGCCACCAAGGCAACGGCAATTCAGACGTAAGTGGTAGTCGGCAGGCCGCCACGCGCTCCGGCGGCGCCTGTGTCGCCGCCGGCAGCAGTAAAGGCAGAGAGTAAAAAGTAAAAAGTGGAAAGTGGAAAGTGGAAAGAAGGCGAGGCAAGTAGACGGTAGACGGTAGACGGTAGACGGGGGAAGAAAGGACGCTTGCGCGTCCCTGTCTACCGTCTACCGTCTACCACCTACCTTTTCCGTATGTCACGGCCCCAGAAACCGGCTCGTTGGCGCAGGCCAGTCCCACTTCACATCGTCGATTTTACGATCCTCGCTTAGAACCAGCGACGAATCGTAATCAGCCGACCGGGCTGGCCATCGGCAGGCTGGCGCCCATGCTGAGGGCGGGGGCCAACTCGGTGCGAATGGTATCGCGCCGCCAGATGCCGCAATGCTCGGCCCAGTCGAGTGCGCGACGGCAAAGGCCGTCGACGGTCAGATCGAGATCGGCCAGCAGTTCTTCGCGCTCGCCGTGCTCGATGAAGCGGTCGGGAATGCCCAGCCGCAAAACGTGACGCGCGTCAAGGCCCTCCTCGTTGGCGGCTTCGAGCAGGGCGCTGCCGAACCCACCTGGCAGGGCACCCTCTTCGACCGTCAGCACGAACGACGAGCGTCGCAGGGCATCGAGAAGCGTGCGCTTATCGAGAGGCTTTACGAACCTGGCGTTGATCACGCCTACGTCGAGGCCGTCGGCCTGCAAACGCTTGGCCGCGGCCACGCATGAAGGCAAGAGAGCGCCGCAGGCGACGAACATGCCGTCGTCGCCCCAGCGAATAACTTCGGCGCGGCCCAGTTCCACCGGCGCCACGCGGCGGTCCACGCGCTGGGCGTCCGCCTTCGGATAGCGTACCGACGTGGGGCCGTCGAGCGAAAGGGCGAGATCCAGCATGAGCGGCACGTCGGCGGCGTCGCCCGGCGCCATGATCGTAAAGTTGGGCAATGAGCGGACGTAGGCCAGGTCAAAAACGCCGTGGTGCGTGGCCCCGTCGGGGCCCGCCAGACCGGCGCGGTCGAGGCAGAGCGTTACCGGCAAGTTCTGCAGTGAAAGTTCTTGAAAGAGCTGGTCGTAGGCCCGCTGCATGAACGTCGAATAAATCGCCACGATCGGCCGCAGGCCGCTTTTGGCCATACCGGCCGCAAAGGCGACGGCGTGCGACTCGCAGATGCCGGTGTCGAAGAACCGGCCGGGCATCTGGCTGCGGACTTTTTGCAGCTTGTTCCCCTCGCACATGGCCGCCACGACGGCCACCACTTTGGGATCGCGCTGCATGGCGGCGTAAATCGCTTCGCTGGCGACGTTCGTATAGGCCGGCGGCGCGGTTTTGGCCAGCGGCACCACTTCGTCGCCGTCCCAGTCGAAGCACGAAGGAGCGTGAAATTTGACGGGATCTTTTACCGCCGGTTCAAAACCGTGCCCTTTCTCGGTCTGCACGTGCAACAAGATGGGGCCGCCGGCCGGCTTCAGGTCTTCGAGGCATTGCACCAGCATCCGCACGTCGTGGCCATTGATCGGCCCGATGTAGCGAAAACCGAGATCCTCGAAGAACGTACCGTAGGCTTTCGGCGTTCGCTGCGACTCGGCCACCTCGGCGGGCGCCTGTTGAGTGCGTCCGCGGCGACGAAGTCCAAGGGGATAATCGACCTGCGGCGTCTTGTCCAGATACCGGGCAACCGAACCGACCCGCGGGCAAATTGACATGCGATTGTCGTTGAGCACCACCAGCAGGTTTTTTCGCAGTGCGCCGGCATTGTTCAGTGCCTCGAAGACAATGCCGCTAGGCAAGGCGCCGTCGCCGATGACGGCTACCGACCGGCGTTCCTCGCGGTCGAGCAAGTCGTCGGCGGCCTTCAGGCCCAAAGCGCACGACACGCTACACCCGGCGTGGCCGGTCACAAACAAGTCGTAGGGACTTTCCTTAGGGTTGGGAAAGCCCATCAAGCCGCCTTTGGTGCGAATGGTCTGCATCTGGCCATAGCGGCCGGTGATCAGCTTGTGCGGATAAATCTGGTGCCCGGTGTCCCAGATAATCCGGTCGCGCGAGAAATCGTAGACGCGGTGCAACGCCAGGCACAACTCGACCACGCCCAGGTTCGAGCCGAAGTGCGCGCTGCGCAGCTTGAGAATCGACCGCAGCGCTACGCGGATCTCTTCGGCCAGCCGCTCCAGCTCGTCGAAGTCGAGCTCACGAAGCTCCAACGGCGAGCGGAGGTTGGGGAGGATGTTATGCATATCTTGGTTCTGTCTGCGAGTTAGAAGGAAGCAATGAGCAATGAGCGATGAGCAATGAGTATCTCCGCTTGTCGCTCATTGCTCATTGCTCATCGCTCATTGCTCCTTCCCTAGACCAACACCCCGCTACGGTTTTCAATCAGTGCATCAAGCTCTTGCTTCAGCCGCGGCAGGATGGCGTCGTAGGCGAAGGCGCCGAGCTCTTCGGCGCCGCGCTTCAGGTTGACGTGTTTCGGACCGCACCAGAGGCCGAGATCGGCGTCGTCGGTCTCGCCGGGACCGTTCACGCGACAGCCCATCACGGCAATCGTGATGGCGTGCTCGCGAGCATAGGCGGTCATTTCCTTGACTTGCTGGGCCAACTCGATGAAGGCTTCGTTCTCCACCCGTGAGCAACTCGGGCAACTGATGATGTTCAACGTCTGCAAGCCATAATCTACGACGCTCCTCACGCGCCCGGCGGCAATGTCGGCCAGAATCTGCCAGCCGGCGGCAATTTCTTCCGGCTTGCGGGAATTGGGCACGGTCAGCGAGACGCGAATCGTGTCGCCGATGCCGCGGCTGATCAACTGCTCGAAAGCGATGCGGGTCTTGATGATGCCATCGGGCGGCATGCCGGCCTCGGTCACACCCAGGTGCAAGGGCACGTCGGGCCGTTCGTCGGCAAAGCGGCGATTGACCTCGACCACCTTTTTGGGATCGGAATCTTTGAGCGACACGCAGTAGCGCGTGAAACCGATCGAATCCAGAAATTCGCAATGCTCCAGGGCGCTCTCGAGCATGGGTGTGATCGAGTCGTCGTGGTCATATTTGTCGCGTTTGGCCGGATCGACTGAACCGCAGTTCACACCCACGCGCAGAGCGCAGTCGTTTTCCGTAGCGATGCCCGCCAGGAAACGCACTTTTTCCTGCCAGGGTTTGGTACGCTCGTGATGATACAGGTGGCCAGGATTGTAGCGCAGCTTGTTGACGTGCGGCGCCACCAGCGCAGCCAGCCGGTAGTTCTCCTGCAAGTCGACCGAAAGATTGGCCTGCGTCTGGCGGCGAATCTCGGCCAGCGCCTCAGCGTCTTTCGTGCTATCGACGGCAATGCGAATCACGTCGGCGCCGGCCGCCGCCAAGGCATCCACCTGGCTCACGGTCGCGTCGATGTCTTGCGTATGTGTGGCCGTCATGCTCTGCACGGCGATCGGATGATTGTCGCCGATCGTAACGGAGCCGATACGCACGGGACGGGTGGGATTGCGTTGGATATTCATGGGAAGGGCTTTAGGGCTTAGGGCTTGGGGACTTAGGTCGTGGGGACGAGGGATGAGAGATGAGGGATGAGGCATTAGGGATTAGGGATTAGGGATTAGGGGGTAGGGGTTAGTTTTTCGGCTTTAGGCAACTTTTGAGCTGCTATGGTCGCCATTGCGGTGCGGAGGTCTTACTCATGGCAGATAACCGTTAAGTCCTAAGACCTAAGTCCTAAGTCCTCTTTCCTCAATGCTCTGGGCAGTGGAAATACAACGTCTTCCTCGCGCACGAGACGGCGTTCGATCTCGGCGTGGAACTCGTTCTTCAGCCAATCGAGGCATTCGAGCACAAGCTCCTCCGGGGCGCTCGCGCCGGCGGTGAGCACGACCGTGTCGGCGTCCCCGAACCACTCGGGGTCGATGTCGCTGACGTCGTCAATCAGGTAGGCCCGGGCGAATTGTTCGGCGACTTCGGCCAGCCGCAAAGAGTTCGAACTGTTACGGCTGCCCACGACCAGCACCAGGTCGGCCTCACGCGCCAGCTCGCGCACCGCCTCCTGGCGGTTCTGCGTGGCATAGCAAATGTCTTCCTTCGGCGGCCCCACTATATTCGGAAACCGCAATCGCAAGGCGGCAATAACACGGTTGGCGTCATCGACGCTGAGCGTGGTCTGCGTCAGGTAAGCGACCCGATCCGGTTGCTCGACGGTCACCCGCTCGATGTCTTCGGGGGTTTCGACCAGGATGATTTGCCGGGGCGCCTCGCCCATCGTGCCGATCACTTCGTCGTGGCCTTCGTGGCCGATCAAGAAAATGGTGTAACCCTGCCGGGCAAAACGGGCGGCCTCAATGTGGACTTTGGTCACCAGCGGGCAAGTGGCGTCGATGGTCATCAGTTTGCGGGCACGGGCCTCGGCCCGGACCTGCGGCGAGACGCCGTGAGCGCTGTAAAGAAGATTCGCGCCTTCGGGCACGTCGGCAATCTGATCGACGAAGACGACGCCGAGCTTACGAAAGCGATCGACGACGTGCTTGTTGTGGACGATCTCGTGGTAGACGTAGAGCGGGGCCCCGAGCACTTCGAGCGCTCGCTCCAAAGCTTTCACGACCATTACCACGCCCGCACAGAAGCCGTGTGGGTTGGCAAGTAAGACCTTCATGATACGGCTACCGGGATTTGGGAAGTTGTGGCAACGGCCAATGGCGGCACGGGCGACGGCGTGGCAGGTGCCGCCGAGGAAGCATCGACTGCCGCCGAGAATCGCTGGCGGATGGCGATGAACTCGGGTTCGGTGGCCAGGAAGGCCTGCACGATGTCGGGGTCAAAGTGCGTGCCCGACTCGGCCACGATGATCGACCGCACGAGGTCGTGCTCGAAGGCGTCTTTGTAAACGCGTTTACTGGTCAGGGCGTCGTAAACGTCGGCCAAAGCGACGATCCGGCCGCAGAGTGGAATGTTTTTGCCCGACAGGCCTTGCGGATATCCGCTGCCGTCCCAGCGCTCGTGGTGGGTCAGGGCGATGTCGCGCCCCATGCGCAGGAACTCGGCTTCGGGATGGATGTTCAGGGCCGCGTCGAGCGTGGATGCGCCAATCAGCGTGTGCTGCTTCATCATGTCGAATTCGCGATCGCTGAGGCGGGCCGGCTTGAGCAAAACGGAGTCGGGGATGCCCACTTTGCCGATATCGTGCAGCGGGCTGGTCAGGTAAATCATGCGGACGTAGTCGGCGTCGATCTCGTCGGCAAACTTCGGTTGCTTGGAGAGGTGCAACGCCAGGATGCGAGAATAGCAGCGCATGCGTTCCAGGTGAGCGCCGGTTTCGGTGTCGCGCGACTCGGCCAGCTTGGCCATGGCGAAGATCGCCAGGTCGCGCGTCTCCATACCCAAGATGCGCGCGCCGGTTCTCACGCGGACCCGCAGCTCGGCGGGATCGAACGGCTTGGTCATGAAGTCGTCGGCGCCCGCGCTGAGGCCGGCCACGATGTCCTTCGTCGCTCCTCGTGATGTCAGCAGGATAACGTACACGTAGCCGTTAAAGTCGTCGGCGCGGATGGCCTTGCAGAGCTCGATGCCGTCGAGCTCAGGCATTTCCCAGTCGGTAATCACCAGGCGGCACTGGCCCTTTCGCAGCACTTCGAGCGCCTCTTTGCCGTTGTGGGCGATGTCGACGCCGTAGCCCGCTCGTTCGACGGTGCGACGCGAGATTTCCAGCGAAACCTCATCATCGTCTACGATCAGGATCCGCAAGCCGTTCGCTTTCATACCGAGTTCATTCTCCAAGCAAAAGAGTCGGTTGTCGTCTTCCAGCGGTAAGGCAGAGTAGACGGTGGACTGTAGACGGTAGACAGTAGACGGTAGACGGGGACGAAGAGCTCCCCGTTTACCGTCTACCGTCTACCGCCTACCAACTATGGGTTACTTATTCCGACCGGGCAAAGTTGGCTGCCAGCGAAGGCAATTCGCCCTCGACAAAATCGTTAAGCCTGTGACATTCGGCCTTGATACTGACCAGCCGAGCGCCGGCCTGTTCCAAATCAGCCGCGCGCCCCATAGCCTCCAGTTCGGCCGCCAAGCGGCTGACCTCGACGGCCGATACGTTGGCGGCAGCGCCTTTGATGCGGTGCGCAAGGGAAGCCGCTTGCTGCGCGTTTCGCTCGATGATGCTCTGCTCTAGTTGTTCGAGATCGGCGCCGACTTGCTCCTGGAATTTGCCCAGGATGATTTGCACGAAGTCCCAGTCGCCCATAAAGCGCTCGGCGAGCGATTCGCAGTCGAGCGGCGGAGAGGCAGCTTCCGTAGTGGGCTTAGTCGATTCTGAATTCTCGCCGTCGATAGCGCCTACAGGACCAGGAGACAAGGGGACAAGGGGACAAGGAGCTGGGGAATCGGGACTGCTACCGCGAGCGACAGGACTGACAGCAGCGGTCGCCGGCTGTACGGCGCACTCTCTGGCTTGGATGAGGTATTTCTCCACGGTGGTGATCAGCTCGCGGCGGCTCAGAGGCTTCTTGAGATAATCGCTCATGCCGGCATCAAGGCATTGCTGGCGATCGCCCGACAGCGCATTTGCCGTGAGTGCGATGATGGGCAGGCGCCGGCGACCGGCTTGGGCCTCCCACGTTCGAATGGCCGCCGTGGCTTCATAGCCGTCCATCTCCGGCATTTGGCAGTCCATCAGCACGAGGTCGTAGTCGCCGGTTTGCACCGCTTCAACGGCCTGCTTGCCGTCGGCCCGCACGTCGCAGGCATATCCGGCGGCCCGCAACAGCTCGGTCGCCACTTGCTGGTTGATCTCGTTGTCTTCCACCAGCAAGAGTTTTGCGTCCTTGGCAATCGATTCGCGAGACTCTTTCTTCATTCCCGTGTCTAAGCCAGCCATAGTGTCGGAGGAAGCGGTGAGCACGGCCGGTCTCAGAGCGCAGATAATCGCGTCGAACAGGCGCGAGGCGGTAATCGGTTTGCTCAGATAACCCGCCGCAGGCATGCCGCAAGCGGCTTCGAGCTCGCCCTCTTCACCAAGAGTTGTTACAAACAGCACCGAAGTCTGGCGCAGCCGCTCGTTGCCCGCAATGGTTTTTGCCAGCCAACAGCCGTTCGACGAGGGCGAGGCCGAGTCGATGATCGCGATTTGATAGGGACTGCCGGCGCCGGCGGCGGCGCTCAGCCTGGCCAAGGCATCGTTTTCGTTG
>DASSFG010000751.1:0-8425 GCA_035694685.1 Pirellulales bacterium | reverse complement strand
ACGACAAAGCCCGGCAAGTTATCGCACTCGCTGCCCAGCCCATACCACAGCCATGAACCCATGCTTGGCCGGCCGGAAATGGTCGTGCCGGTGTTCATGAAGGTGTGGGCCGGGTCGTGGTTGATGGCCTCGGTGTGCATCGAGCGAATGATGCACAGCTCGTCGGCCACCGAACCGACGTGTGGAAACAGCTCGCATATCTCCTGACCCGACGCGCCGAACTTCTTGAAGGCGAACTGCGGCCCGTAGCAGTTGAGCTTCTGCCCCTGAAGCTGGGCGATCGGCTGGCCTTTGGTATACGACTCGGGCATCGGCTGCCCGTGCAGCTCGGCGAGCTTGGGCTTGTAATCGAGCGTTTCGAGATGTGTCGGACCGCCGGCCATGCACAGAAAGATCACGCGCTTCGCCTTGGGAGCGAAGTGCAGTGGATTGACCTCGCCGAGACCGGCCCGCGTCTCGCCAGCGGGCGAAAGTTGCGGACGGAGAAAGTTAGCCAGCACGGCCGAGGCGATGCCGGTGGTCGCTCGGTTCAAAAATGTGCGGCGCGCGATGTGTTGGACGAAATCGTTTTGCATGGAGTTCATTGACATGAGCAAATTATACTCGCTACCGAAATTAAAGTCGCCACGGGGTCGGCCGCAAAGACTTCTTCTTCCGCGACGGGTCTACAGCGGGCTGCCTGGCCGGATGCCGATGCGGTCGTCGTGCAAAGCCAGTTCTGCTAATTCCGTGGCGCGTCGCCACTCGGCTTCAGGAATTTCGCGTTTTCGCGCCTCGATGCGGGCCACGTCATCTGAGAGGAATTCCGCAATAACGGGCATGAAATCCCCCCAGTCGCCGGTTGCGCCTGGCCCGGGCGCCAGATCGTGGGCCGCTGTCCGCGAATACACGTTGACCGTAAGCAGCCGCGAACCCTTCGCCAGGTGGTCGCGGTCGGCAAAGCTGTCGGGAAATCGCAATAATGCCACACAGTCGATGTCCTCGGAATATGCGGCAACGAGCAGCGGCTTCAAAGAGATGACGACGGCGGCCCTACTGTCGCCCAGCAGTAGATGCCTGGTGAGACGTTGCACCCTCAGCTCGCGATCGCTTCGCTTGCCCATGAGCGACGCGAGCTGCCGCCGCCACCAAGGCGGTTCCGGGGACAGTTGAGCTAACTTCTCAAGCGATAGTGCGACCCGCGCCGGGTCGGATGCCTGAGTGCCTTCACTTGCGTTCGGGTTCATGAAGGTGAACCCGCGCGCGCCGCCTCCCCCGTCGTGGAAGTCGATTGTCGTTCCTTGCAGCAGCGGAGCCATCGTACGGTCGAAGCAAATGCGGACACCTTGGCTCCGGCAAACGACGTCGTCGGACTCGGGCGCGCCGGTGAAGTTCAGCTCGTAAGTGAAAACACCATCCTCGCCGACGCATTTCACTCGAAGCAGGCCGTTGCGAGGTAATTGGTTTTCGGCAAGAACCTTTCGCACCATCGCGGCGGCGGCACTGGAAAGCATAACGACACTTTGTTCAGCCATGCAATCGCCCAATAGGACAAAGGGCTTCGGTAAAATCTTCAATAGCGGGTTATGGTTTCGTGCAAGTTCAATATCGCCCGACAGACCGCCGTCCACGCGGCCAGTTCAACCACGTCGAAGCCATCGGGCGGCTTGAGATCGCCATTTTGCGCCAGTTCTGCCGCGGCGGCCGGGTCGGCGGCGTAGGCGCCGCGGTTCTTCTCATACAGTCTGGCGAGCACGTCGGTTTCTTCGGCTATAGGATCACGGCCGAGCGCCTCACGCCAGGCAAAACGAATCCGCTCGGCGGGTCCGGCCGACGCTTCACGCAACGCGCGGGCAGCCAGCGCCCGCGCGGCTTCGACGTAAGTGGGATCGTTCAACAGGACGAGGGCTTGCAGCGGTGTATTCGAGCGGGGCCGCTCGGCCGTGCATTCCTCGCGCGTCGAGGCGTTGAAGGCCAACAGGCTGGGGTGCAGGAACGTGCGTTGCCACCAGGTGTAAAGTCCGCGGCGATATTGACTTTCGCCGTGATCGTTGGCCCATTCGCGCACTGGAAAGTTGAGGTGCGCCCAATAGCCGGCCGGTTGATAGGGCTTGACGCTCGGCCCGCCGATCTTATCGGAAAGCAGGCCGCTAATCGCCAAGGCATTATCGCGCACCATTTCAGCCTCCAGCCGGAAACGGTTCTGCCGGGCCAGCCACTGGTTGGCCGGGTCTTTCTGCCGCATCTCCGGCGAGGTGGTCGACGACTGCCGATAAGAATTCGACGTGACCATTAAACGGACAAGGTGTTTTACGTCCCAGCCGCTCTCGACGAACTCGACCGCCAGCCAGTCGAGCAACAGCGGGTGCGTTGGCCAGGCGCCTTGCGTTCCCAGGTCGTCGAGCGTCTTGACGATGCCTTGGCCGAAAAAAAGCTTCCATAGGCGATTGACGAATACACGGGCCACCAGCGGGTTGTCGCGCGAGGCCATCCACATTGCCAGATCGACGCGCGAAGGGCGGCGATCGGCAACGTTGAGCGGGGCCAAAAACTCGGGCACGCCGGGAGACATGATCTCGCCCGAATCGTCGAGCCAGTTGCCGCGCGGCAACACTCGCACCACGCGCGGCTCGACCGACATCGACACCAGCGTCGTGGGGGCCGACTTGATAATGTCACCCTTTTGCTTCTCGAAGGCCGCCAACTTGTCGCGCAGCGGCTGCAAGAGCGGGGCGATGGTGCGATAGTAAGCAGCCAGCGTGCGCTTTTGTTCGTCGTTGCGGTTGGCCGGCTCGACGGCCAGCGCATCGGCGATGTTTTTGGGCAGCGCATCGACTCCCTCTGCCCGCACGGGCCGCGGCGACGTGCTGGCCGAGAGCCGCAGCCGGCCGATGGTGTGGCTCGTGCCGTAGTTCTGGTGCAGTTTGACGGTGAGCGTGGCCGGATTGCCGTCGCCCGCGTCGGCCGCCGTTTCGAGCACGAGATGACTCGGTTTGCCGACTTCGGGCAAAATGGCCCAGCCCGTGTTGGGCTTACCGTCGGCGGCGCCCTCGGCCGCCCAGTCCTTTTGCGAGTGCGAAGCGGATGCTACCGACCACTTGAGCGGCGCATCGTTGAGCGTGGCCTCTACTTCGTGAAGCACGAAGTTGCCGTTGGCCGCTCGTCCGGGACCGTGGGCCGGGAGCGAATCGTCGGGCAGCACCTCCAGCCGTATCGCGGTAACGCCCTTTTGCGTGAGGGGCACGGCAAACGTAAAAACGTCTTTGTCCGGATTTGTTCCGCCGACCATCAGCGAACCGTCTGGCTGTGGCGCGAACGTCGCCCCGCCTGCCGACGTGCTCGCGGCGGGAGTGAGCGTGGTCCACTCGATCTTGCGATTGCGAACGTCTTGCTCCCACTGTGCCTGCGCCGCATCGACTTCGGGCCGCGGCTGATCGAGCTCGACACGGACCGCGGCGATCTGGCCATCGAGCTCCTTGATCCGTGCTTCTTGTTCGGGCGTGGGCATCGGCGTCTGCTCTTGCCGGCCGACGGCGCGTTCGTTCACGTCGGCAAAGAAGGCTGCCAAGCGGTAAAAGTCTCGCGTGCTATAGGGATCGAACTTATGGTCGTGGCATTCACAGCAACCCATGGTGGCGCCAAGCCAGACCGCGGCGGTGTTGCGCACGCGGTCGGCTGAATACTTGGCGGTGTATTCCTTCGGCTGGGCGCCGCCTTCTTCGGTGGTTTGCAGCAGGCGGTTGTAGCCCGACGCGATCCGCTGCTCGCGAGTGCTGGAAAAGGCGACGGGTACGTTTTGTGTGCAGCGCCCTCCGGGCCGTTCCGGCAAAACGTACCCGTCCCATTTTCCCGCGGCCAGCAGGTCGCCCGCGATCTGCTCGATGGTGAACTCATCGAACCGCTTATTGTCGTTGAACGCCTGAATCACGTAATCGCGATAAAGCCAGACAAGACGGTCATTGTCGCTGTGGTAACCAGCCGAGTCGGCATAGCGGACCACGTCGAGCCAATACTGCGCCATCCGCTCGCCGTAGTGCGGCGACGTCAGCAAGCGGTCGACGAGCTGACCGTAAGCATCCGACCGCTGATCAACCATAAACGCGTCGATCTCGGCGGGCTTCGGGGGCAAGCCGATCAGGTCGAGTGAGAGCCGGCGGATAAGCGTGCGGCGGTCGGCCTCGGGCGCCGGCGCCAGACCGTGCTCTTCCTGCCGCAGGGCGACGAAACGGTCGATGGGATTGCGGATCCACGAAGCGTTTTTTCCTTCCGGCAACGGCGGCCGTTGCGGCTTGATGTAAGACCAGTGTGCATCGAAGGGCGCGCCTTCGTTGATCCACCGCTTCACGAGCTCGATCTCATCAGCCGTGAGCGGCGGCTTTTTCGAATCGGCCGGAGGCATGCGCTCGTCAGGGTCAAGCGTCGTTATCCGTTCGATCAACGGACTGGCGTCGGCCTTGCCCGGCACGATCGCTTCGCGAATCGCCTTCTCGCGAACGTGCAGTTCCAGATCGGCCTTTCGCTGTGCCGCGTCCGGCCCGTGGCAAGCATAACAGCGGTCGGCCAAAATCGGCTTGATCTGTTCGCTGTAGTTGACGGCGGGCGGTGATGAGACTGAATCGGCGGCATTTGAAGGCCGATGCGCCAGGCCGACAAACGCCAGGCAGCCGAGGGCGACGAGAGGGAAGAAGCGTTGTCTCGAGCGACTCATCTGTCTTTCTCACGGCGGGCGGGCGAAACGGGCGGGACTTCCGGCCTGTGGAACGGCCAAAACCTTGCTTCCGCTATGATAACCTATGTCCCGCGGGCAACTCAATCTGCCGCCGAAGGTGGCGATCGACGTTAATTTCCTGCCGAAGACGCCTGGCTGGCCTAGCGCGGCCGTTGGCCGCAAACAATAACCAGCCATTTAGCCGGCCGCTAATGCAAAATGCAAAACGAAAAATGCAAAACGAAAAATGGCGCAAGCGGATGCGCCATCGTGCGGCCGCCGCCATCGTGCCATTTTGCATTTTGCATTTTGCGTTTTGCGTTTGCATTTTGACTTGTTCCGCCGGGGTCTGAACAATTTCGCGGCATGAAATCTTCGCGGGGCGCAAAGAAATCAGGGGTTAGTAGCAAGGAGGAGTCTCACGTTGGCCGGCGAGATCATGCGTAAAACCGGGCGACACGGTCCGGATGCACACCCAGCCGCACGGCCGTAAGCAATGACCAGTTGCGCAGCGTCTGGCGAACGACGCCACGGCGCTGCCAACGGCGAGCACTGACGTAGAGCGGTCCCGGCAACAACACCGGCCAGGACTGCTGGCGCAGGCGCCGCATCAAGAAGACGTCTTCCATCAGCTTGAGCTCGGGAAAGCCGCCTGCCGCGTCGAACAACTCGCGACGCACGAAAATGCCCTGGTCGCCGTAAGGCAAGCCGCGGTACGACACACGCCAGGCGTTGCCGCGCTCGAGCAAGCGGTAAGTCCGGCCCGCCGCTTCAATCGTCTGCCGAAAGGCGCCGCAACCAACTTGTGAATTAGCCAAGGCTGTTTCAATCTGTGTGGCTGCCTCAGGAACAAGAAAGGTGTCGGCGTGCAGGAACAGCAAAACGTTGCCGGTCGCCGCGCGAGCGCCCGCGTTTTGCTGGACGGCCCGGCCGCGGGGAGCGGAAACCACCGTGGCGCCGGCAGCCTGGGCAATGGCCGCCGTGCCGTCCTGGCTGCCGCCGTCGGCCACGATCACCTCCCGCGGCGCCAGCGCCTTCGCTTTGGCCACCGCCTGGGCGATCATGGCTGCCTCGTTGAGCGTGGGGATGATGATTGAGAGACGCATACCGCCTGGTATCTTAACGCCCTGAGCGATCTCGCTGGTGCTCGGTCATTTCTTAATGTTTCGTGGCGTCGGGGCCGAAGAGTGGGACAAGCGAGGTGTCCGGTCCGCGACCGTAATCGACCTCGACGCGCTTTCGCGGGCGGGCTATAAACCGCCGTTTCCAACATGTCCGGATAGGATGCCGACGAGATGGAATGGGTGATGGCGGCCTGCACGATGCTGGCCACCGTGGGTGAAATTCAGTCTGGTTGCGACAGTCTGTGGGTCGAAGGCGGCTCGGCCAGGATTGAGGTCTTCACCTATAAGCCCGCAAGCTATGACGGCGGCCCACTGATCGTCGTCTGCCACGGCATGCTGCGCAATGCCGACGAATACCGCGATGATGCCCGTCGGCTCGCCGACCGCCTGGGTGCAATCGTCGCGGCCCCGCTCTTCCCCGAAGACGATTTTCCTTACGACCGCTACCAGGCCGGCGGGCTGCTCGACGGCGTCGGGCTGGCCCCTCGGGCACGTTGGACCTGGCAGCTCCTGCTCGACGTGGTCGACGACCTTCGCCGTCGCGAACAGCGGCCGAACATGCCGTACTACTTCTTCGGTCATTCAGGCGGAGCGCAATTCCTCGTGCGGATGGCAGGCTTCGTATCGACCGAGGCCGAGCGGATTGTCGTGGCCAACGCCGGCGCCCAGCTCTTTGCCTCGAACGATTTGCCCTATCCATATGGATTCGGCAAACTGCCCGAAGAGGTCAGTAACGAGGAGACCCTGCGGCGCTATCTCGCCCAGCCACTGACGCTCTACGTGGCGGCCGACGACTGCCAGCGTGACGACTACCTCGACGTTACCGAGACGGCCGACCGCCAAGGCCCCAATCGTTACGAGCGTGCCAAGAACTCGTTCGCGGCGGCACGGCAGTTGGCGGCGGACAAAGGTTGGCAGTTCAACTGGCAATTCGTCACGGTGCCGGGCGTCGACCACGATCATCAGCGAATGCTGGATGACGACCTCTGCGAAGCCGCCTTTCGCGGCCCGGTGAAGACCGCCATGCACGAGCGTCGCCCCGCCGCTCGCGACCTTAGTCGCAGTCGCTAACTTGTAGTGCATGCGTCTCGCCTGCCTTGCGGTGGCGTGTGTCTGAACCGCGACAAATGTGTCGTTCTTGCCACTATTTCACGCAGTTTCCGCCTAAAGGCGCGTCAAGCCTATTTCAGCCATAAATACTTAGTTTCTCGTAAGGTTACGCGAACGTTAGGTTTGCGCCACGTACAGCCGCCGTGCAACCCGTCTTGGCACACGGCTTGCCTTGTCCCCGGCAATACTCATCCAAAGGCGGATAGTACCGGTGGAAACGTACCAATGTCCGAGCAAGAACCTGAATCGTGGAACGACATGCTGACCGACGCCTATGCCGTGGTAAGCATCCTTGGCGTGGGGGGCTATTTGATCGCCATGCTGGCCCTCTGAACCAAACCGAAGTCCTAGACTCCCACGCGGCAATGCTTGAGCATCGCGTAGGGCGACAGGACGTAGCTGACATAGAACGGCCCGAACTCCGCGTAGCGAGCGCTGGCCTCGTCAAAGCGCATCGTGTAGACGATTTCCTTCAAAAACTCGGGGTTGCGGGCCCACAACGTCACGCCCCACTCCCAATCGTCGAAACCGGTCGAGGCCGTGATGAGTTGCGTCACCTTGCCGCCAAACTTCATGCCCGTGCGGCCGTGCTCGGTCATCAATCGGTGTCGCTCTTCCGCAGGCAGCAGAAACCAGTTTTCGCCCACGTCGCGTTTTTTGTTCATCGGGTAAAAGCAGGTCGAGGGCCATTCGGGCAAGTCGGGCGTGAGCCGCTGCTTGCGCATCATCGTTTCGCGCTGCTCGTAAGCCCGCAGCTTCGCCTGATAGGCCGGGCCGTTCGGATCTTCGCCTTCCGCCACCAGCCGCCGGCCGTATTGCTCCAGCGTCGGCACGTATTCCGAGACTTCTGAAAGCGATACAAAGGAGTACGTGGGCACAAGGGCGATGCCCAGCGCCCCCGCCATCAGCCGCTGGTGAACCGCATCGATCTTGAGCGGATCGGTGTCCATCAGCATCAAGCCGAAATCGGCCTTGTGGCCGCTGACCACCGAGGTTTGTAACCGCGCGGGCGCTTCAGCGCCGGCAGGGTCGAGCGCGGCAGTCAGCTCGGCGGTGCCCGAGGCGACTTCGGCGGCCGTCATCTTCTTCAAGCGATAGCGATCGAAGCGGTAATAGAGATGGCTGCAATGCCACCCCTCGCTCGGCCGCAGCGAAACCTCGCCGGCCGGGCTCGCTTGGTGCTGGGCTCGGTAACTCATGTTCGGTTTTCATCCTGGTTTTTTTCGTGGATTACCCAATGGGCCATACGATGGAACTGGCAGCCTGAAGAGACGGCTGCTTTTTCACACGTTCACCGCGATTTCCGACCCCGAAGGGGTCATATTCGATAGCCCAGGGCGCAGCCCTGGATTCACGAAGCAACTACCATCGGTAGCCCTGAAAGGCAACGCTGTGAAGCATTTTTTGAGGTGGTTTGCGCGGTTTGGGGCGTTTTTCGATCGCGAGATTTTTCGCACCAACAACTCCAACCTCGCAAATTGCGTATTTTCAAGGACAAAAAATG